>NZ_CP018187.1:0-70000 GCF_009738225.1 Streptococcus salivarius | reverse complement strand
TCATATCACACCTCACTGCTTGGCCAGACACTTCCAATCGTCTGGTTTAGTTAGCCTACTGCGTCCCTCCATCACTATATACTCTAGTACAGGAATATCAACCTGTTGTCCATCGGATACACCTTTCGGTCTCTCCTTAGGTCCCGACTAACCCAGGGCGGACGAGCCTTCCCCTGGAAACCTTAGTCTTACGGTGGACAGGATTCTCACCTGTCTTTCGCTACTCATACCGGCATTCTCACTTCTATGCGCTCCAGCACTCCTCACGGTACACCTTCTTCGCACATAGAACGCTCTCCTACCATACCTATAAAGGTATCCACAGCTTCGGTAATATGTTTTAGCCCCGGTACATTTTCGGCGCAGGGTCACTCGACTAGTGAGCTATTACGCACTCTTTGAATGAATAGCTGCTTCTAAGCTAACATCCTAGTTGTCTGTGCAACCCCACATCCTTTTCCACTTAACATATATTTTGGGACCTTAGCTGGTGGTCTGGGCTGTTTCCCTTTCGACTACGGATCTTAGCACTCGCAGTCTGACTGCCGATTATATCTCGTTGGCATTCGGAGTTTATCTGAGATTGGTAATCCGGGATGGACCCCTCACCCAAACAGTGCTCTACCTCCAAGAGACTTAACATCGACGCTAGCCCTAAAGCTATTTCGGAGAGAACCAGCTATCTCCAAGTTCGTTTGGAATTTCTCCGCTACCCACAAGTCATCCAAGCACTTTTCAACGTGCCCTGGTTCGGTCCTCCAGTGAGTTTTACCTCACCTTCAACCTGCTCATGGGTAGGTCACATGGTTTCGGGTCTACGACATGATACTAATGCGCCCTATTAAGACTCGGTTTCCCTACGGCTCCGTCTCTTCAACTTAACCTCGCATCATATCGTAACTCGCCGGTTCATTCTACAAAAGGCACGCTCTCACCCATTAACGGGCTCGAACTTGTTGTAGGCACACGGTTTCAGGTTCTATTTCACTCCCCTCCCGGGGTGCTTTTCACCTTTCCCTCACGGTACTGGTTCACTATCGGTCACTAGAGAGTATTTAGGGTTGGGAGATGGTCCTCCCAGATTCCGACGAGATTTCTCGTGTCTCGCCGTACTCAGGATACTGCTAGGTATAAAGACTATTTCGAATACGAGGCTATTACTCTCTTTGGCCTACCTTCCCAGGTAGTTCTTCTATAATCTTTAAGTCCACGTTGCAGTCCTACAACCCCGAAGAGTAAACTCTTCGGTTTGCCCTCTTGCCGTTTCGCTCGCCGCTACTAAGGCAATCGCTTTTGCTTTCTCTTCCTGCAGCTACTTAGATGTTTCAGTTCACTGCGTCTTCCTCTACATTACCTTAACAGTAATGAGTGACAGGCATTACCTGCCGGGTTCCCCCATTCGGACATCTCTGGATCATTGCTCACTTACAGCTCCCCAAAGCATTTCGTCGTTAGTCACGTCCTTCATCGGCTTCTAGTGCCAAGGCATCCACCGTGCGCCCTTATTAACTTAACCTTATTTTGGTCTTGCGACCTAACTCATTAAATATTCACAGCGTTTCGGTTTATTTTCTTGTTACTATCTATATGTAATTAATTACATATGGAATTTGATATAGATATTCAATTTTCAATGGACAATACTTGAATCTTTCGATTCAATGGAGCCTAGCGGGATCGAACCGCTGACCTCCTGCGTGCAAAGCAGGCGCTCTCCCAGCTGAGCTAAGGCCCCACAAGACCTCTCAAAACTAAATAAGAAACTCAAGTACATTCCGTTTTTCCTTAGAAAGGAGGTGATCCAGCCGCACCTTCCGATACGGCTACCTTGTTACGACTTCACCCCAATCATCTATCCCACCTTAGGCGGCTGGCTCCAAAAGGTTACCTCACCGACTTCGGGTGTTACAAACTCTCGTGGTGTGACGGGCGGTGTGTACAAGGCCCGGGAACGTATTCACCGCGGCGTGCTGATCCGCGATTACTAGCGATTCCGACTTCATGTAGGCGAGTTGCAGCCTACAATCCGAACTGAGATTGGCTTTAAGAGATTAGCTTGCCGTCACCGACTCGCAACTCGTTGTACCAACCATTGTAGCACGTGTGTAGCCCAGGTCATAAGGGGCATGATGATTTGACGTCATCCCCACCTTCCTCCGGTTTATTACCGGCAGTCTCGCTAGAGTGCCCAACTGAATGATGGCAACTAACAATAGGGGTTGCGCTCGTTGCGGGACTTAACCCAACATCTCACGACACGAGCTGACGACAACCATGCACCACCTGTCACCGATGTACCGAAGTAACTTTCTATCTCTAGAAATAGCATCGGGATGTCAAGACCTGGTAAGGTTCTTCGCGTTGCTTCGAATTAAACCACATGCTCCACCGCTTGTGCGGGCCCCCGTCAATTCCTTTGAGTTTCAACCTTGCGGTCGTACTCCCCAGGCGGAGTGCTTAATGCGTTAGCTGCGGCACTGAATCCCGGAAAGGATCCAACACCTAGCACTCATCGTTTACGGCGTGGACTACCAGGGTATCTAATCCTGTTCGCTCCCCACGCTTTCGAGCCTCAGCGTCAGTTACAGACCAGAGAGCCGCTTTCGCCACCGGTGTTCCTCCATATATCTACGCATTTCACCGCTACACATGGAATTCCACTCTCCCCTTCTGCACTCAAGTTTGACAGTTTCCAAAGCGAACTATGGTTGAGCCACAGCCTTTAACTTCAGACTTATCAAACCGCCTGCGCTCGCTTTACGCCCAATAAATCCGGACAACGCTCGGGACCTACGTATTACCGCGGCTGCTGGCACGTAGTTAGCCGTCCCTTTCTGGTAAGCTACCGTCACAGTGTGAACTTTCCACTCTCACACTCGTTCTTGACTTACAACAGAGCTTTACGATCCGAAAACCTTCTTCACTCACGCGGCGTTGCTCGGTCAGGGTTGCCCCCATTGCCGAAGATTCCCTACTGCTGCCTCCCGTAGGAGTCTGGGCCGTGTCTCAGTCCCAGTGTGGCCGATCACCCTCTCAGGTCGGCTATGTATCGTCGCCTAGGTGAGCCGTTACCTCACCTACTAGCTAATACAACGCAGGTCCATCTTGTAGTGGAGCAATTGCCCCTTTCAAATAAATGACATGTGTCATCCATTGTTATGCGGTATTAGCTATCGTTTCCAATAGTTATCCCCCGCTACAAGGCAGGTTACCTACGCGTTACTCACCCGTTCGCAACTCATCCAAGAAGAGCAAGCTCCTCTCTTCAGCGTTCTACTTGCATGTATTAGGCACGCCGCCAGCGTTCGTCCTGAGCCAGGATCAAACTCTCATTAAAAATTTAATAATTGTTCGAGCGTTAACTCATTACCGTCTTCTGACGATTTATTCTTGTAAATTGACAGGTTATAATTTCTTCTATCATAACCCTGCACTTGGTTTCTTATTCAGTTCTCAAAGGTCTTTGTCTCTCTTAAGACAACTCCTGTATTCTAGCAAATCTAGAATAGCTTGTCAACACTTTTTTGAAGTTTTTTTACTTCTCGTGTTGGCCGCCCCTTCCGAAGCAGCTTATTTATAATATCATCTCTCACTTGTCTTGTCAATAACTTTTTTAAAGTTTTTTTCAAACTTTTTTCAGTTACTGAACAATTTCCTTGAGACTTTATTAGTCTATCAAGTTTGTGAACCAATGTCAATACTTATTTTATATGCAATAAGTGAAAGCAAAAAGAAGATCTCTAGTATCTCCTTTTTCATTTTTTATAGAGCTGCTCGCATACGTGCTTGTGAATTTTCGACATTTCGTATTGAGCGCGGTAAGAACGCACGGATGTCATCTTCTTTATACCCCACTTGCAATCTCTTATCATCAATTAAGATTGGACTTTTCAAGATTCTTGGGTTTTCTTGAATCAAATCAATCACTTCACTAACACTGAGCTCATCGATATCACAATTTAAAGCTTTAGCATAGCGATTTTTTGATGAAACAATGCTCTCAACACCATTCTCTGTTTTTGATAGGATGTTTAAGATTTCTTCTTTTGTAAGTGGTTCTTTACCAAGGTTTTGTTCTTTATAAGGAAGTTGATGGTTGTTCAACCATGTTTTTGCTTTTTTACAACTTGTACAACTTGAGATTGTATAAATCTTAATCATGTTAATTCTCTCTTTCTGTCACATGATACTATTATCTTATCATTGTCCTTAGTTTAAGAAATCGGTCTAGCGACCTATTTTGAATCTAAGGGGACTTTTTCAATTATCATAGATCTTTTTTTGCTTAGATTAAATAAAAGAGAAAAAGAGCTCTTCGGCTCTTTTACACTCATTCTTCAATTTCAATGGTTGAATCAAGGTCCAAAACAAGTTCATCAGATGTTGCTTCAACTTGTGTTTCTTCAACACTATCCTCTTCATCTGGTTCAATCAAACCATAGTGTACACGTACTTTATGATCAATTTCTTCAAAAATATCTGGATGATCTGCCAAATATTTTTTAGCATTTTCAGATCCTTGACCAATCTTCTCTCCATTATATGAGAACCATGCTCCGGCTTTTTGAATAATTCCTAAATCACTAGCGATTTTTACAAGCTCACCTGTTTGTGAAATCCCTTCACCATACATAATTTCGACAAAGGCTTCTTTAAATGGTGGGGCAACTTTGTTTTTGACAACCTTGATTTTAGTTTCCTTACCAACATTTTGATCTTTTTTATCACCAGTCCCTTTGATTTGCGTATTTCCACGTACATCAAGACGTACTGATGCATAGAATTTCAGAGCACGTCCACCAGGGGTCGTTTCTGGATTACCAAACATAATACCAACTTTTTCACGCAATTGGTTAATGAAGATAGCAATTGTTTTTGTTTTATTAATAGATGCAGATAGCTTACGCATGGCTTGACTCATCATACGCGCTTGAAGCCCAACATGACTGTCACCAATATCTCCATCAATTTCTGCACGAGGTACCAAGGCTGCAACTGAGTCAACAACAACCAAATCAACTGCACCAGAGTCAATCAGCTTACCAGCAATTTCGAGACCTTGTTCACCTGAATCAGGTTGTGATAAAAGAAGCTCATCGATATTAACACCTAGGGCTGCCGCATAAGCAGGGTCAAGGGCATGTTCTGCATCGATAAAGGCAGCAATTCCACCTTCTTTTTGTGTCTGAGCAACAGCATGGAGGGCTACAGTTGTTTTACCTGATGATTCTGGTCCGTAAATTTCGATAATACGACCTTTAGGATAACCACCTGCACCAAGAGCAATATCCAAAGCTAGCGAGCCTGAGCTCATAACCTGAACCTTCTGCTCTGCACGCTCACCAAGACGCATAACCGCACCCTTACCAAAATCTTTTTCAATATTCTTCAAAGCATCATCAAGTGCTTTACGACGCTCATCTCCAAATTTCTTTGTAATTTCTTCTGTTTTCTTTGTTTTCTTAGCCACTTATTTTCCTCTTCTTTCTATAGTTAAAGACAAACTTAAATCAAGTTGTCTCTTGTAATAAAGCTTGGCGAACTAGGTTAAAGGCATAGAGGGTACTAATATATCTAACGTCAGAACGACTTCTTCCACCTATAACAACCTTGATTGACCTTACTTGATTCCTATCAGCAATACCAATAAATACTGTACCTGCTGGGTGTCCTTCTAATGAATCTGGTCCAGCTACACCGGTAAGTGCAATTCCGTAATCGCTATCTGTTTTAGCTCGGGCACCTTCAGCCATTTTTTCTGCAGTAAAATGACTGACAACACCATGTTTTTCTAGTTGCGACAAGGGAATATCCAACATTTTAGATTTTTCTTCAATGCTGTAAGTAACAAAGCCGCCTTTAAATACTTGTGAGGCTCCTGAAAAATCAGCAATACTAGCCTGAAATAAACCTGCTGTTAGGCTTTCAGCTGCAGTGATAGTCTTGCCATGGTTCTTAAGCAAACGAAAAGCTTCAAAGGCTAAACTATTAGACTCTCCATACCCATAAATAAAATCAGATAAGGATTTGCCATCTAGAGTTTTAGTAGAACGAATTTGTTTTTCTAAAACATCTAGTTTTTGATCTGCTTCTTCTCGTGAAGAAGCCTTTGTAGACAAGCGAAGTGTTACTTCCCCCACTTTAGCGTATGGAGCTATGGTTGGATCTGTTTGGTTAACAATAAAATCCTTCAGAATAGTCACCAATTGACTTTCTCCAACGCCAAAGAATCTTAGGACTCTCGAATAAAGACTTGCGTGATTCTCAGTAAGTGCTGGAACAAGTTCCTGATTCACCATAGGTTTGAGTTCACTTGGTGGACCAGGTAAGACTACATAGGTCACCCCTTGAGCAGTAATGACGCCTCCAACTGCAAGACCTGTAGGATTTTGCAAAGGGATAGCCCCCTCAACAATTTGCGCTTGACGTTCATTATTAGGCGTTCGTGTGTGTTTAGGACGAGTAGCAAAGAAACTGTCCAATTTTTTACTTGCCTCCTCATCAAAAATGAGTTCTTTGCCTAAAAACTTAGCCAGTGTTTGCTTGGTTAAGTCATCCTCAGTAGGACCAAGTCCTCCACAAAGTATGACTAAGTCACTACGTTTACTAGCTTGGTCTAGAACTGAGAGTAGGCGGTTTTCATTGTCTCCTACTGCTGTGTGAAAATACACGTCAATTCCTAGTTCAGCTAGTTTCTCAGATAAAAATTGGGCATTGGTATTGGTGATTTGCCCGGTTAGGATTTCGGTTCCTACTGCAATCAATTCAGCTTTCATTGGTTCACCTATATTACTATTCGTAAAATAATCTCAAAAATATGTTCGTTTATAAACTAACACGTTTTTCTCGTCTTGTCAATCAAATCCACTCATTTATTTGAAGTCACAGTTATTTTCATGATCATTCACAAATCCTGCGGCTTGTAAAAATGAGTAAATGGTAGTCGGGCCTAAAAATTTAAACCCTCGCTTTTTTAAATCCTTTGCTATTTGTTTAGAAAGGTCTGTTGATGATGGGACGTCCTTATATGTGGGAACGTTATTTATCAAGGGCTTCCCGTCAAAGAAATGCCAAAAATATTGGGATAGGGAGCCAAATGCATCTTGGAGTTTAAGTACTTGTTTGGCATTATTTACAGTTGCTTCTAGTTTAAGTTTGTGACGAATGATATCCGGATTTTGAAGCGCTTCTTCAAGTTCACTTAGGCTAAACTGGGCAACACACTCAATATCATAGTTATGAAAAACACGATTAAAAGCCTGACGCTTATTTAAAACCGTTAACCAGGAAAGCCCTGACTGATAACTTTCTAAGCAAAGAAGCTCAAAAAGTTTTTGATCATCAACAATAGGTTTTCCCCATTCCTTATCATGATAATCACAATAGAGTTTGTTGTCGGTTGGAACCCAACGACATCGATTGACCATTGCTTACCTCATTTCATCAACATCTTAAGAGCTGATTTAATGTATTGCTCTGCCGTTTCATTAGTACCTTCGAAGAAGGCTTTGATTTTCTTAAGTTCTGCAACTTTATAACCTAGAGCAAGCAAAGCTTCCATAGCCTCATCCAACTGATGATTCCCTTCAGGTTGACTTGGTGTCGTCTTGGTCGTTTCTGTTGGTAACTCTGCAAATTTCCCTACCAAGTCCAAAACCATTTGCTGGGCTGTCTTTTTACCAATCTTTGGAAACTTCATCAGGTACTTGATGTCACTATTATCAATGGCAGCCACCAAGCCTTGATTATCATCTACAGCAACAATGGCTAGAGCAGTCGTCGGACCTATTCCAGAAACTGAAATAAGCTTAAGGAAGACCTCTTTTTCATCTTCAGTATGGAAACCAAAAAGAAGGTGGGCGTCATCCCTAATAACCTGATGAAGGTAGACTTGGATAGTCTGATTCATCTGGTCAGAAAAACTATATGGGTTCGCTACAGTGACAATATAACCTAGGCCGTTTGCTTCTATAACAATATACTTGGCAGTAATTTTCACTAGAGTTCCCTTGATGTAATCATACATAGCGTGTGATTTCCTTTCTCGTTCGTATCTTCAATGGATTGCTTTGTTATTTTATACTTATAAGATAATTGTCTTGAGTGTTTATTTGTCACCTCAAGCACTGCTGTACTATTGTAACAAAAAATCCACTCGAAAGTGGATTATGTTTGCTCTATTTTAAGGATGACTACTCGTCTTTAAAGTATCTGTAATCATCTTCAAGCCTAATAGAATATATGTTACAACGCCTAAAGTAAAGGCAATGCTAGAAACATTTACTAGGGCATTCTCCAAACTTGGTCGACCTAACCAAGCCAAAATATAGAAAATCAAGCTAGTCGCTAAAAATGTTAAGCCAACAAGTAAAAAGTGTTTATTAGTTTTTGTTAGGTGTCTCATCACTCTACCTCCTAACTTAAAAATCAGTCAATCATCCTACAATGATGTGCTAAAACATTAGAAGATTCCTTGTCTTCACCACTATTATAAATCTAACATTCCTATTCGTAAAGTAAGACGAAAAAAAGTTTTAATACTTCCCTAGGTCACGTAGACTAGTATGATTTTCTTGAATTCGACGGAACATTTTTTCCATATCAGACTTTGTAAAGTTGACAAGTACAGGACGTCCGTGAGGGCAATTGTAGGGGTTTTTACACTGTGCAAGCTGTACTAGAAGGTCACGCGCAGAGTAATCATCGAGAGCATGATTGGCCTTGATTGAACGTTTGCAACTCATCATGATGGCTAACTCAGCACGGTAGGTCTTAACAGACACTTCATTCGTCAAAAGAAGCATGTCGCACATCTCATAGACTGCAGATTCAATCTCTTCTTCCTTCATCCAGATAGGATGTTCACGAAGAATGAAGGTGTTATTCCCATAAGGCTCTAAATAGATACCAACCTGATTAAGAAGAGGCATTTTTTCTTGTAAACTAATGTAATCCGAACCTGAAAATTCAAAGAGATAGGGAACCAAAAGCTGTTGTAAACTACTGTCAACCTCACCAATATTTTCGCGATAGTACTCATACTTGACACGTTCTTGGGCAGCATGCTGGTCAATGATGTAAAGTCCACCTTGTCCTTGAGCAAAGAGATAGGTTCCATGCATTTGACCAAAAAACTCCAACTCAGGGAAGGTTGAGGTTTCCTCATTGTCCAGATTTTCAAGCATGCGCTTCATTTTCGACTTGTTTTTATAATCAAGTTTTTCGTGTTCACTATCACTTTCATCTGCTGAACGTTGTGCTTGTTTAACAGAAGGTTGCGGTTTGTTTTCTACCGATGAAACTGGAGACTCTGACACGAGTGGTTTGATATCCTCTTGGACTGTCTCTGGTTTGACAAAGAAATCATTACGACTGCTATCATAGTAAAGATTGGTTTGTTTGAGTGGGAGACTCGTCTGAACTGGCTTAGTTGCACCTCTAGTACTTGACTTGGCTAGATTTTCAAGGGCATCTGGAATTAAATCCTGCTCTCTAAGACTTTGAGCAATAGCAGAGCTGATAAGGGCCATGAGCTCTTTTTCTTTAGAGATACGTACTTCCTGCTTTGTTGGGTGAACATTGACATCAGCCAAATAGGGATCAATTTGAATATCAATAACCGCAATAGGGAAGCGTCCTACCATGAGTTTAGAACCATAACCATCAAAAATAGCACGGTTAAGCAGGAAGTTTTTTATATAGCGTCCGTTAATGAGAATTGTGATGTAGTTACGATTTGCACGAGTTAATTCAGGAAGGCTGACATAGCCAGAAACTTCAAAATCAAGGTCAGAATTTGAAATTTCCACCATTTTTTTAGCCGTTGTCAAACCATAAATCCCGGCAATAGCTTGACGGAGGTCTCCAGTACCTGAGGTCTGTGTCAACTGACGACCGTCATTAAGCAAGGTGAAGGCAACTTCGGGATGAGCTAGACTCAGACGATTGACAACATCGACAATATGAGCCAACTCGGCCTGTAAACTCTTCATATACTTGAGACGAGCAGGGGTATTATAAAATAAGTTTTCAACGGTAATCTTTGTTCCAACTGGTGTTGAAATAGGATCCTGACTCTCAATTTCCCCACCCTTGGCAACCAGTTTAGTTCCATAGGCTTCTCCATCAGCCGCCGTCACAATGGTAAGATGACTGATAGAAGCTATTGATGGCAGGGCCTCACCTCGAAAACCAAGAGTTCGAATACGAAAGAGGTCTCCTTGATTTTTGATTTTACTTGTTGCATGACGGCGCAAACTCATAGCTACATCAGATTGAGCCATTCCTTCGCCATTGTCTGTAATTTGAATTTTTGAGAGGCCTGATTCTTCAACTTCAATGGTAATCTGGGTGCTGCCTGCATCAATAGCATTTTCCACCAGCTCTTTAACTACACTAGCTGGTCGCTCTACGACCTCTCCAGCAGCAATCTGATTGGCTAGAACTTCAGGCAATTCGATGATTTTTGGCATAATTATTTTTTCTCCCTTCTAAAAGGTTGATAAATTCACTGGTGCTGACTGTTACTTATGCTTACTATAAAGCCACAACTCACACACAACTGTTAGCCAAGATAAGGCTGTGGCTATAACAATCATATCCCCATGACGAAGGTTGAACCAAATGAGCCCAGAAAAAATCAAGAGGTAGATGATTTGGAAAATCCATTGGTAGGTTTTAGGCGAGCTTGTAGAATCCATAAACTGCTTAACAAAGAAATAAAGCAAGAGCAGGTTCAGTGTTAGTGCCTTTTCAAAAGGTGTAAAAAAACTCAAAATCAGACTGCAGGCAAGAAAAATTCCTGCTAACCATTTCATTATAGATTTCATGTGATTACCTCGTCAGTACGTTTTCATTAAGTATAGGGGTTTTCTAAAATATTTTCAACCACTTAGACACCATATGGGACCACATAGACAAACGCTATTGCTGTGGACTAGTAAATAGTGTTTAATAAAGTTGTGAAAGGGAGGAGGCCTCCTCAATTACAAACAAGAAAGGATAGTTATGAAAATAAAAGTTCAGATTGACTCGGTATTTCAAGAAGAGACGTTGCAGATTCAGGCACCTAGTCGGACGCCAAAGATTCAGCAAGTCGTCGAGTTTGTCGAAAGTTTGGATGACAACCACCGACTCAAAGGAAAAAAAGATGGAGAAACTTATCTTATCGAACCCAAAGCTATTTCCAGAATTTACATCGAAAATCGACAAGTTCTAGCTGAAACTATTCAAGGAGAGTACCCCTTAGGCTTACGTCTCTATCAAGTTTTAGAAAAACTGCCATCTTACTTTATCAAAATTTCACAATCAGAGATTGTCAACCTCAAAGAAATTGAACGCTTCAACATCACCCCTAACGGCCTCGTAGAAATTCACCTTAAAAACAAGGAAACTACCTACTCATCACGCCGTTACCTCAAAGCAATAAAGGAGAAATTACAATGAAAAAACAATTTTTTAAATCAGGCACAAGTGGCATCCTTATTGGATTAGCTGTATCTATGATTATGTCTCTTATCTGGGCGCCAAGCTACATGCCTCTTAATCCTCACTCAGCCATTGGGCAATGGATGACATCACATCAGGTTCACGGATCTATAGTATTGGCCTACTGCCTCATCACTTGGTTTGCTATCGGTATTCTTTTTGAAGTCGCTAGTTATATCTTCCGTAAGGCTGAGTGGAGTTTGCTTCGTGCAACCCTCACTCACTACACCTTGACCTGTCTAGGTTTCATCCCACTAGCTACCCTCAGCGGATGGTTCCCTCTACGTTTGACTTTCTACTTGGAGCTAGTCATTGAATTCAGCCTTATCTATCTCCTCGTTTGGGTTTTCTCTTATTGGAAAATGAAAAAGGATATTGAACAACTCAACCAAGAATTGAAACACCTATAAAAGACAAGAAGCCTGTCAATTGACAAGCTTCTTTTATAGTTTCTGTTTTAAATCTGCTACAGCCATCATGACTTGCATAGGTGTCATATTGTAAATGTCCAAATCACGCAACTCTTGAAGAACTGGATTTTCAGTAAAATCATCAAAGAGAGAGATTTGCTCGTTGACATGCGTTTCAGTGGCAGGTTTCTCTTGAGGCGATACCTTTTCCTGAGGTTGGATGGTAACTGTATCGCCCTCTAGTTGTGTCAAGATGGTGTCAGCACGTTCCAGTAAAGCTGCTGGTAAACCTGCAATCTTAGCCACATGAATACCATAAGATTTATCGGCTGGGCCATCGACAATCTTGTGAAGGAAAGTCACCTCACCTTCCTTTTCAAGTGTCGCCACATGAACGTTGACAAGGTGTGTCAAAGTATTTGACAGAGCTGTCAACTCATGATAATGGGTCGCAAACATGGTTTTAGCCCCCACCTTGTCATGAATAAACTCAATGATAGACTGGGCCAGAGCCATACCGTCATAGGTGGCTGTCCCACGTCCCAACTCATCAAAAATAATCAAGGAATTAGGTGTCGCTCGCTTAATGGCCTGATTAGCCTCCATCATCTCAACCATGAAGGTCGACTGGCCTGAAATCAGGTCATCTGCAGCACCAATACGTGTATAGATGGCGTCAAAAACTGGCAAGTCAATACTATCTGCTGGCACGTAAGACCCCATCTGAGCCATAACGACTGACAAGGCTAACTGACGCATATAGGTGGATTTACCACTCATATTTGGTCCTGTGATGAGCTGAATATTGGTCTGACTGTCAAAGGTAATGGTGTTTGGAATGTATTCTTGAACGCCCATAACCTTCTCAACCACTGCATGACGGCCTTGATCAATAACAATACGATGCTCATCATTGAACACAGGACGAACATAATGATTGGTCTCTGCTACAACAGCTAGACTCTGAAGCACATCGACTGTCGCAATAGCTTTAGCCAAAGATTGCAAACGGTCAATATAGCGTTCCACCTGCTCACGGACACGCATGAAAATATCATACTCTAGCGTTGATGATTTTTCACGCGCCTCAAGCATCTCACCTTCAATTTTAGCCAACTCAGCAGTTCCAAAGCGCTCTGAATTTTTCAGAGTTGCCTTGCGGAAGAAATGGTCAGGAACCAAGCTAAGGTTAGAGTTGGTCACATGGAAGTAATAACCATCTTTACGGTTATAATCAATCTTTAGTGTTGTAATACCAGACGCTTCACGTTCTTTAGCTTCGATATCTGCGATCCATGAGGTTCCCTCACTCATCACCTTGCGATACTTGTCCAAGGTCTCATCAAAACCAGCACGGATAATGCCACCTTCTGTAATGGTTGCAGGAGCATCTGGATCAATAGCCGACCGAATCAAACTCTCTAATTCTGGCAGAGCATCTAACTCTTGTAAAAGGCGTGACAAGGCCTCATCATTAAAGGACTCCAAAATCGCCTTAATCACCGGTACTTGAGCCAAAGTATGACCTAGCTGAATCAAATCTTTTGGATTAGCCTTGCCAAAGGAAACACGACTGGCCAGTCGCTCAATATCGTAAACACCTTTTAGACTCTCAGTCAAGTCACTACGCTCGAAGAAATTGTCCAAGAAAACTTGGATAATATTCTGACGCTCGGTGATAGTGGCTTGATTCACTAAAGGACGATCAATCCAAGTTCGCAAGAGACGCATTCCCATAGCTGTCTTGGTTTCATCCAAGAGCCAGAAAAGAGATCCGTGTTTCTTGCCCGTTCTAGCATTTTCCAGTAAATCCAAACTTGACTTGGTCGCATAGGACATCTGCAAGTAATCCTTAATCTCATAGTGCTGAGCCTTTTGTAAATGACTGAGCTCTCGCATCTGAGTACGATGAACATACTGGAGAAGTTTACCCGCCACACTGCTTTCCAAATCTGTCAAACTAGTGTCAATCAAGTGGACATCATCGTAAACCTCCGTTTCCTTGGAGAGAAGCAGGTTGAGTTGCTTCACCAAAACTTGTTCATCAGCTTCAGGTAAATCATACCCAACGACTACTTCACGTGCCTTAAGATTCTGAATTTCACTGCAAACTGAACTAAAATCATCCAACTCTGTCGCAAAAAATTCACCCGTTGATACATCCATATAGGCCAGGCCGAATCGACTTCCAACCTTGTCAATGGCTACTAAGAAATTGTTGGCATTATCAGGTTTAGAGCTGTCAACCACTGTCCCTGGCGTGATAACCTGAACTACCTCACGCTTAACCACGCCAACAGCCTGTTTAGGGTCCTCCATCTGCTCAGCAATGGCTACTTTGTAGCCCATCTCAACCAAGACATCAATATAGGCTTGAGCCGAATGATAAGGAACACCTGCCATAGGAATGGGATTATCTGCGTTCTTATTACGACTGGTTAGGCTAATTTCCAAAATTTGAGCAGCCTTAACGGCATCATCGTAAAATAATTCGTAAAAATCCCCCATCCGAAACAGCAAAAAAGCATCTGGATAATTTTCCTTGATATCCAAATACTGCTGCATTCCTGGAGATATCTTTTCCTTAGCCATGTCTTAACTCCTCGTTAATCTTTTCTTCGATAGACTTGGTCACATATTGAATCAAGTCACTGGCATCTTGCATCTTTTGACGGTAATCCTGAACAATGGGCAAATTTTCCAACTCATTCTGAATCAAATCTGCCTGCTCACCTGCCTCCTCATAGGCACGTTGTTTCTCAATTTTTTGAAAAAGCACCGCTTCTTGTTGATAGGCCTTCATCTGTCCAGCCATAGAACTAATCTGAGGGATCTGTCCAATAGCTTTCTCAGCCTCTTGAAAAGCAAGAACCGCCTCATGGTGTTTGAGGAGGTCGATTAACTCTTCTTTGGCTTTTTGGAAATCCTGATGGGGAGTCTTCATCAGTGAAACTCACTTTCCAATCTTTCAGCAACCACTGCGTCCTTACAGATTACCAATAGGGTATCTGCGCCAGCAACGGTTCCTAAAATTTCAGGATTACCGTCACTATCAATCAGGTTAGCCAAAACATCTGCTTCACCCAATTCTGTATGGAGAACCAGCATAAACTGGGCACGGGAAACTGATTTGACATAGTCCTTAACCGTAGGATCCAAACTTGAAAGCACATGCTCAGACAAACTATAGTAAAGTTTACCTTCCTCATCACGAAGCTTCAACAGGCCAATCTCACGCAAATCACGTGACAAGGTAGCCTGTGTAACCGTGATACCTTCCGCCTCTAGGCGTTGCTTAATTTCCTCTTGTGTCCCAATCTTATCTCTTGAAATCATCTGTTTGATAACAGCTTGACGATCTCTCTTCATTATCTTTCCTCTTTTTATGTATATTCCTTGCATATTATAACAGAATTTTTGTATTTTTTCATGGAATACTTCCTAATAGATGCTTTCTTGTCCCTACCCTATTAACTAAAATAATGGTAAAATAGGTATGAATGACAAGATTTGAAATGGAGTACCTATGAATACTAAAGAACTCATTGCAGCAGAAATTGCTAAAGTTGTTCCCGAATTGGAGCAAGAAAACATTCAAAGTCTGCTTGAAACCCCTAAAAATGCTGACATGGGGGACCTTGCCTTCCCTGCCTTCTCATTGGCTAAAGTCTTACGCAAGGCTCCTCAAATGATTGCAGCAGACATCGCTGAAAAAATTGATGCTTCAAACTTTGAAAAAGTTGAAGCTGTTGGTCCTTACATCAACTTCTTCCTTGATAAATCAAAAATCTCAGCGGACGTTCTTGGACAAGTCATCGCTCAAGGCAGCCACTACGCTGACCAAAACATCGGTCACGGACGTAACATTGCCTTTGATATGTCTAGTCCTAACATCGCTAAACCTTTCTCTATCGGTCACTTGCGTTCAACAGTTATCGCTGACGCTCTTGCTAACATCGTAGCTAAACAAGGCTACAAACCAGTCCGCATCAACCACTTGGGTGACTGGGGTAAACAGTTTGGTATGCTGATTGTTGCCTATAAGAAATGGGGTAGCGAAGAAGCTGTCAAAGCCAACCCTATCAATGAACTCCTTCAACTTTATGTGCGTATCAATGCTGAAGCTGAAGAAGACCCTTCTGTAGACGAAGAAGCTCGTGAATGGTTCCGTAAATTGGAGGCTGGTGACGAGGAAGCAACTGCCCTCTGGCAATGGTTCCGTGACGAAAGCTTAGTAGAATTCAACCGTCTCTATGATGAACTTGGTGTTTCTTTTGATAGCTACAACGGTGAAGCCTTCTACAATGATAAGATGGATGAAGTCGTTGACATCTTGACTGAAAAAGGACTTCTCCAAGAATCTCAAGGTGCCCAAGTGGTTAACCTTGAAAAATACGGTATCGAACACCCAGCCCTCATCAAAAAATCAGATGGTGCGACACTCTACATCACACGTGACTTGGCTGCTGCCCTCTACCGTAAACGTACTTACGACTTTGCCAAAGCCATCTATGTGGTTGGTAATGAACAATCTGCCCATTTCAAACAGTTGAAAGCTGTTCTTAAAGAAATGGGTTACGACTGGTCTGACGAAATGACTCACGTTGCCTTTGGTCTAGTAACTAAGAACGGTAAGAAATTGTCAACTCGTAAGGGTAACGTTATCTTACTTGAGCCAACTATCGCTGAAGCTGTTAACCGTGCTCAAGCTCAAATCGAAGCTAAGAATCCAAACTTGCCTAACAAGGAAGCTGTTGCCCACGCTGTTGGTGTCGGAGCTATCAAGTTCTACGACCTTAAAACAGACCGCATGAATGGTTATGACTTCGACCTTGATGCCATGGTATCCTTCGAGGGGGAAACTGGACCTTACGTACAGTATGCTCACGCTCGTATCCAATCTATCTTGCGCAAGGCTAACTTCACGCCATCTGCAGATGCCACATACAGCCTAAACGACGTTGAAAGCTGGGAAATCATCAAACTCATCCAAGACTTCCCACGTATCATCAACCGTGCATCAGACAACTTTGAACCATCTATCGTTGCTAAATTTGCTATCAGCTTGGCTCAAGCCTTTAACAAATACTATGCCCATACACGTATCTTGGACGAAAGCCCAGAACGTGACAGCCGTTTGGCTCTTTGCTACGCAACAGCAACAGCCCTCAAAGAAGCACTTCGCCTTCTCGGTGTTGAAGCTCCAGACGAGATGTAAGCCATATTTAAAACGCCTAAGGGCGTTTTTTTAGTGACCAAAAAAAGAACCCAACACATGGTGTTGAGCTCTTTTGGAGATTATGAAAAAGAAAAGTTCGTTGTTCTACAAAAAGTGTAAGCCAACGAGACTTACTGAACAAGGTTCAGTAAAAGTTATTTAGGAGACTTAAAGTATAACCTCCCTACCTTAAAGAAACCTTAAATCGCAGAAAAAAATCCCCAAAGGGATTTTCACAGCAGCCCAGAGACCACTGAAAAGATACGATTGTACAGGCTTCCCAACCTCTTCTTCCTAATCCTCCAAGGTGACCACTTGTCCAATAGAATCTTTATATAACTATATTACCTTGTTTTGGAAGGGTTTTCAAGTATTTTCTTAAAATATCCTAATAAAACCTCAAAAAAGAAGAAAAAAGCCTAGATTTCTAGACTTTCTTCGGGGAGATTTGTTATGAAAAAATTATGTTTACCTCTAGCTCACAAAAGCTAGTTGCTTTATTAGGATGGTTATAATATATCTTAATAAGCTTAAAGGTAACTTAAGAAATCGTTATCTTGCATCACTTTTTAAAACGATAAGTAAAATAAGTAATAGTAAGCACCCATTAGGAATATCCATATCTAAAAACCAAGACGGTGCTTTAAGACTACCAATATCATTCATAATCCGGATGATATTATAAGCAACACTTACTATTAAGAGACTAAGTTCCGGTAAATAGCTAAGTCGTCCTTTTAAGATGGCTAACTTCTCCTTTCTGATAGTTTTCTAGCGATGACTCTATTATAAGGCTGAAAAGAGAACAAAAATAGTGACATAAATGTCACCATCAAAAAAAGCAGGTCAAACCTGCTTTCTGCTATCTTGCTTCAATTAGTCACCCAAACCAATGCGTTCAAAGATTTCATCAACACGTTTAGTGTAGTAAACAGGGTTGAAAATTTCGTCGATTTCTTCTTGGGTGAGGCGAGAAGTTACCTCTGGATCTGCTTCAAGAAGTGGTTTGAAGTCTACTTGGTTATCCCATGATTGAGCAGTCTTTGGTTGAACAAGGTCGTAAGCTTGCTCACGCGTCATGCCTTTTTCAATCAAAGTAAGCATCGCACGTTGGCTGAAGATCAAACCAAATGTAGAGTTCATGTTGCGGATCATGTTTTCTGGGAAGACCGTCAAGTTCTTGACGATATTTCCAAAACGGTTAAGCATGTAGTCAATCAAGATAGTCGTGTCTGGTGTGATGATGCGCTCAGCTGATGAGTGAGAGATGTCACGTTCGTGCCAAAGAGCAACATTTTCATAGGCTGTGACCATGTGACCACGGATAACACGCGCAAGACCTGTCATGTTTTCAGAACCGATTGGGTTACGTTTGTGAGGCATTGCTGAAGACCCTTTTTGTCCTTTGGCAAAGAACTCTTCCACTTCACGTTGTTCTGATTTTTGAAGACCACGGATCTCAGTCGCCATACGCTCGATAGAAGTTGCGATGCTAGCAAGAACTGCAAAGTACTCAGCGTGAAGGTCACGAGGAAGTACCTGTGTAGAGATTTCTTGAGCACGGATACCAAGCTTGTCGCAGACGTATTTTTCAACGAATGGTGGGATGTTGGCAAAGTTCCCAACCGCACCAGAAATCTTACCAGCTTCCACACCAGCAGCAGCATGCTCGAAACGCTCGATGTTACGTTTCATTTCGCTATACCAAGTGGCCAATTTAAGACCAAATGTTGTAGGCTCAGCGTGCACACCGTGGGTACGACCCATCATGATGGTGAATTTGTGTTCTTTCGCCTTATCTGCCACGATTTTAGTGAAGTTTTCAAGGTCACGACGGATAATTTCATTGGCTTGCTTGTAGAGGTAACCATAGGCCGTATCTACCACGTCAGTAGATGTCAAACCATAGTGAACCCACTTGCGCTCTTCGCCAAGCGTTTCAGAAACCGCACGTGTGAAGGCAACCACATCGTGACGCGTTTGCTGCTCGATTTCCAAAATACGGTCGATGTCAAAGTCCGCTTTTTCACGAATCAAAGCTACATCTTCCTTAGGGATTTCTCCCAACTCAGCCCATGCTTCGTCAGCCAAGATTTCCACCTCAAGCCAAGCACGGTATTTATTTTCTTCACTCCAAATGTTCGCCATTTCTGGGCGAGAGTAACGTTCGATCATGTTGTTTCTCCTTTAAATTATCTAAAAAATGCAAATATCAAAAATAAAACTAGAAATACTGCCGTAGCAACTGCCCACTTTAGTCTTTCTTCCTTAGAAGTCTGAGTTTTTTCTGCTGAAGTTACATTTGAATAAAATGTTGCGTTTTCATCTAATTCATCTTCATTATCATCAGAAGATAAACCTAATGCATTTCCCCCACACCCAATAAATAGTACTAAAAATAACCACTTCATCTATAGCTACCCCTTCAGTAGAGTCTGTCTATATTCGAATGCTTCAGCGTTCTCATTTAATTCTATAGTCAACTCTTCGTGTTTATCTAAAAGTGCCTTAATTTTTTCAAATGGAACCTTGAAGTACTCTTTACGGTTATTTACTTTATTAACCTTATACTCACTAAGTTGATTATGTAATTCAGTCTCTAATGCAAAAGCTTCTTCACTAAAAATCAAAGCATGGACATCAAATTGAAAAGGTACTGATGCGCTACTTAATTCCCTGATGCGTTCAAGAGGTTCTAAACGACGAGTAACTCCAATTTTATAAACATCTTCACCAAAGGAACCAATGTTAGAAATAACATATACGTAGCCTGCAGTTGCATGACCTTCACGATAATCAATATCTTCTTCGATTTCATCTAGTTCGGATAATTTATCTTGATACTCAGATAACTGTCTCTGAAGTTCTTCAAGCTCCTCACCAGTAGCATTTTTCAAAAGTTCCTCAACCTTAGAAACCATATTTTTAAAGTGGGTTCTATCTTTTTCCAATTGCTTTCGACGTGCTTTAATTTCAGCCTGAAGTTTTTTGTCCTCACGCTCTTTTGCTCTTTGCTCACGAAGCAATTCTTTTTCTTCTTGCTTCTGTAATTCAAACTCAGCAGCTAGGCGCAATTCTTCAATTTTTAAATTTAGATAGGGTATCGTTATTTCAATTTGATTACGTGAATACATTCTATTCAGTTGTTGGAATGCTTTCTTCAATGCCTGAATTTTCTTTTCAACATTCGAAACAGAAACTTTTACTAACAAGGCATCCGCTTCACCATTAAAACCACGAATAGCCGCTTTAATAAGCTGATTCTGCATTGCCTTCCCCTTGCTTTTATTATTATCTAAAAGCATAGGTACTATAATTCTACCAGCCTGACCAGATTTAACTAAATCTTTCTGCTGTTTTCGCAAATTATCCAAAGCTTCCTTATATTTTGTGCTATCGGAAAACTTATACTGTCTCTCAAAGAATCCAAACTCTTGTAATCCAAGTGTGTCATTAGCTAAAGAAATCTCGTTCTGAATAGCAAATAATTCTGACCGCTTCTGAGATAACTCCGTATTTAATGAGACTATCTCGTCTGCTATCTTTATTTGAGCTTTTAAATCTGCCAATTTTGCTTTTTGAATAGCAATCTCTTGATTTAATCTCTGAATTTTATTTTCTAAAGCTTCATCTTTGGGTTTTCCAAAATTAAATATCGACATTAAGGTCTCCTATTCAAACTCCTCTTTCCCAATCCACACTGATGGATAGTGATCCAGTGTATTCAAATCAGTATCCATCGGCAAATCATAGATAGCTAAATAGTTTTCAGGATATTGAGCAATCAACTCTTCATACTTAGCTCTCACTTTTTCGTGATTGCTACTAGCATACAAGACTTCGACGACTGCTCCAGTCTTATCTTTTTCAACAAATGCGTTGACGATGAGTTGAATCATAAAACCTCCTAAATCGAAATTCCCTTCATGTTTGCTTCTAGAATGGGCATGTCCACACCTAACTCCTGACCGGTCTGATAGACACTTTGACAACAGTAGAAAATATCCTGTTTATCATTGTGTAAGGTCATGATTTTTCGGGTCAGCTCATTTTTCGCAAACATGACTTTCATGGCTTTTCCTGCAATCCAAGCGGGAATTTTGTATGGCAAGAGTTCTGCCTTATAAAGCTTCAAATTTACGCCACGCGCTTCTACGACTTTCAAAGCCTCTTGAATGGCCTTGATGGCCAATGACAATTCCGAAGAACTATTCATCAAATTCAGAGCCAGCTGTTCTGGATTTTCCAAATTTCCTGAACGAGCAGCTGTCGAAGTAACACCCGCATTAATCGCCATGTGAATCCAAATCCACTCGACCATATCATGAGGAACTTCCCACTTCAAATCTGCAGAAGTCAATAAATCTGTCAGATCAGCATAGTTAGAAATGTCTGCTTTTTGCTCACCTTCTAGCATTAAATGGTCGAACAAGACACCATCCAAATGGTCCTCATGCATATGACCGCCCGCTGTCGGAAAAGCCAG
Source organism: Streptococcus salivarius (assembly GCF_009738225.1). Taxonomy (NCBI): domain Bacteria; kingdom Bacillati; phylum Bacillota; class Bacilli; order Lactobacillales; family Streptococcaceae; genus Streptococcus; species Streptococcus salivarius. The sequence goes on along the minus strand of NZ_CP018187.1, from coordinate 48,399 downwards.
AATATAGTCGTAATCTCCTGCCCACTCTTGAACCTCTTTTCGTGTATTCCAGAAATTGCAGAAGAAAACGAGGGTGCCTTTGATATTATTTTTTCGCAAGGTTTCCACGGCTTCTTTGACAAAACCATGACGCACACTCAGAAAAATAAAATCATATTCTGAATGAGCTTCTGCCACATGAACTTCATAGGTGTCGTGTTTGTTCTCACCTTTGGAATGATAGCGACCATCTAGTAGATCAACCAACAACTCCTTGGGAGCATTGTTTTTCTTACTATCTCTAAGTACGTGTTCCACTTGATGGCCTGCTTTTTGAAAAGCGTAGGCGTAAGTGGTCCCGATAACTCCGAGTCCTAGGATTGCTATTCTCACCTAAAAATCAATTCCTTTCCCGAACTCAACCACACTATCTGGTTCATTACTAAACAAAGTCACATGTCCCATTTTGCGGTTGTGCTTCGCTTCTAGTTTACCATACATGTGGAGGTGGGCGCTTGGATTTTCTGTGACATAACGCTCAGCAGCCTCGACATGTTGGCCGAGGACGTTGAGCATGACAGCAGGTGCATGGAGGTGAATTGCTGGGAGTGGCGCTCCGAGAACGCCCAAGATATGCGTGTCAAACTGTGAAAAGTCGCAAGCTTCGATTGAGTAGTGGCCTGAATTGTGTGGGCGTGGCGCAATTTCGTTGACGATGATGTCATCAGCAGTCGCAAACATTTCCACACAGAGAGTACCAGAGAGGTTAATCTGCTCAGCAATCTTCACCGCCATAGCTTTCGCTTTCTCAGCTAGACTGTCAGAAATGCGAGCAGGCACGATGGTTTTAGAGAGGATGTTGTTGCGGTGAATATTTTCCTGAACTGGGAAAACTGTCACGTCTTTACCATTACCAGACACGATAACCGAAATTTCAAGGTCGAAGTTAACGAACTCTTCCAAGACACACTCGGCTGAGTTAGCAAGGGCATTTGCCTCTTCCAAATCGTCGGCTGACGTGATGACCTTTTGACCGTGACCATCGTAACCACCTGTCGCAGTCTTGAGGACGTTTTTTTTAGAAAGGTCAATATCTTCCAAATCAAGACTAGATGTCACAACCTTGTAAGGGGCAACGGTCACTTTAGCCTTGTTTGAGAGGAAGTCTTTCTCAAAGATACGGTTTTGCGAAATGCGAAGCAGGTCTGTTCCTTGTGGAAGCTGACCGTCTTTGATAACAGCGTCAAGGCCGTCAGCATCGACATTTTCAAACTCATAAGTGAGAACATCACAGCGGTCCGCCAACTGACGAAGGGCATCTACGTCATCGTAGGGTGCCACGATAACCTCAGACACACGAGAAGATGGACAATCTGCTGCAGGATCAAGGGTGATAACCTTGTGGCCCATGTAGATAGCTGAGATAGCCATCATCTGACCGAGCTGGCCACCACCGATGATACCAATGGTTTTAGTTGAGCTCATTTGTAGACTCCTCTGCGATTTTTCCTTGTTCTTCAGCAAAGTTAGCAAGCGCATCCGCAATGGTCTTGTCTTCTACTGATAGGAGACGGAGGGCAAAGAGGGCAGCGTTAGTCGCACCCGCTTCACCGATAGCCATGGTTGCGACAGGTACACCACCCGGCATCTGAACGATAGAATAGAGCGAATCTACACCGCTAAGGGCACGTGATTTGACTGGCACACCGATGACTGGAAGGGTTGTTTTAGCAGCAACCATCCCTGGCAAGTGAGCAGCGCCACCAGCACCTGCGATGATGACCTTGATGCCACGGCTACGTGCTTCTTCCGCATGTTTGAACATGAGGTCCGGTGTACGGTGTGCGGAAACAACTTTCTTTTCGTAAGCGACGCCGAAGTTGTCGAGAACTTCAGCAGCTTTTTGCATGGTTGCCCAGTCGGATTTTGAGCCCATGATAATGGAAATTACTGGTTTAGTCATAATTTTTCCTTTTCTTTTTTGATAATGGTCTTAGGTGGTGGGGACGGAAGCAAACCTTCGGTTTCATTCCTAAACTTTGAGACTAAAGTCTCAAAGTTTCCCCCGACCAGAACAGATGCTGTTCTGGTCTTTTCACCACGGCGACCATTATCGGATTGGCGACTTCGTCGCCTAAAATAGCATTGATATTCGAAAACTCAAAGAAAATCATAGAGTGACAAGGCAAAGCGACGAAGATAGAACTAAAGTTCATCAAGGAGCTTTAACACAGTCAATCGAAGGTTTTCAAAGAGTTTTATTTATTCGCCTTGCTACCGATATCCGTACGGTAGAAGAGGCCTTCTGTGTTTTGTTTGTTGAGTTCGTTGTAGATGATATTTTGGCCATCTTTGACGGTATCTGCTGTGGTAACCAGCATGTAGACACGTCCACCGTTTGAGAGAAGGTCTTGGCCATTTTCAGCGATTTTGGCACCGGCATAGTAAGTGATGATATCGCCTTCTGTCTTGGTAGGAAGCTTGACACCTTTCTCATAAGCGAGTGGGTAGCCATTTGAAGCTACAACCACGCCCAGTGTCACACCCTTATCCGTCCAAGTAATAGCTGGCTCTTTGCCATCCAAAATGTCAGTGATATTTTGCGCAAAATCAGAAGTCAAACGAGGCAAGATGATTTGCGTTTCAGGATCGCCGAAGCGAGCGTTAAACTCGATGACTTTCGGTCCGTCAGCTGTCAAGATAAGCCCCGCGTAAAGGACACCAAGGTACGGACGGTCTTCTTTAATCATACCTTCAAGAACTGGCTTGACAATGGTGTCAACCGCTCTGTCAACTACGCTCTGTGGCAAGTGAGGAACTGGCGCATAGGCACCCATCCCACCAGTGTTAGGTCCCTTGTCGCCATCGTAGGCACGTTTGTGGTCCTGAGCTGTTGGCATAATGTAGAATTTATCTCCATTGACAAAGGCAAAGAGAGAAAACTCTTCCCCGTCAAGAAATTCCTCGATGACTACTCGCGCACCTGAATCACCGAATTTATTGTCCAAAAGCATCTCGTGAGCAGCTTCGACGGCTTGCTCAACCGTCTCCGCAACGACGACACCTTTACCTAGGGCCAATCCGTCTGCCTTGACGACGATTGGAGCGCCTTTTTCCTCGATGTAGGCCTTGGCTTCCTCGAAATCTGAAAAGGTCCCATAGGCTGCTGTCGGAACGTCGTATTTGACCATGATTTCCTTAGCGAAATCCTTAGACCACTCCAGCTCAGCCGCAGCCTTGGTCGGACCAAAAGCCTTAAGACCAACTGCATTGAAATCATCCACAATTCCAGCCGCAAGCGCATCATCTGGACCGATAAAGGTCCAAGCAATATCGTTCGCTTTTACAAAGTCAATCAGCTTAGAATGTTCGGAAATTCCGATATTGATCAAATCAAGACCGTCCAATGTCATCCCGTCATTACCAGGAGCTACGAAAACTTGCTCAACGTCTTTAGACTCCAATAATTTCTTGGCAATCGCATGTTCACGACCACCAGAACCAACAACCAAAAGTTTCATTTGAAAGATACCTCAATATCAAATAAGACTAGGGGCAAATGCCCGTTAACGACAATCATTCGGAAAAATTAGCAATTTTCACGAATTATACATAACCATTATAACATATTTGTTCGGAGATATGGGTATGTATCCAAATTTGGACATAAAAAAGGCATCCCTTCAGGTAGCGGAATGTACTGCTCCCTCAAAGCTAGACAATTTATCATAACGAAAAAGTAGTAAGTACTTTCTCCCGTCGGAGATTTCCTCACTACTAATCTTAATTTTTTTATAACAACTTGATATAGTCGCTTTTAGAACTAAAGATGTGGGAGACTACAATCTCTTTTCTACTTTCGTCTATAAAATAAAGTATGACATAGCGTTTAACGACAAGTGCTCGTGTCTCAAATGTGTCATTGATTCTTTTACCATAACGTTGATCTGCATTAAAACCAGCCTCAGGAAAAGTCTTCAAACTTTCCATTCCTTGCAAAAGCTTCGAAACTATCTTCTTGGCAGCAGTTTCATTAGAAAGTACATCACGAATGTAGTCATATATACTTCTCAAAGAAGAGCGAGCACGCTTAGTGAGTGAAAGACTATAGGTTGTATTCATCCTTAACCTCCTCAAGGGGTATTATATTACCCGCCTGATACTCAGCTACACTCTCTGCTACTTCAGCTTTAAGCTGCCTAAACAGTCTTTCTTTTAGCAATTCATCCTCCGTCATTACTGGTATTTGCTCGGTAGCAACAATCGTCTCCAAAAACAAATTAAACGATTTACTCATATCTAAATTATTTGCCTTTACAATTTTTCTTGCCCTTTCCAACAAAATCGGGTTAGTTTGGAAATTTACTTGAACACGCTTCTCTACAACAGTCATAATTAACTCCTTATATATTATTTTATATAATTATATATAGTTTTTTGAAAATAGACAAATTATCTTCATTTTCCAGAAAAACTACGAATAAGTAGGTGGAGGTTAAAATGAAGAAAAAAATACTAAATTGTCTTTTACCGCTAGCTTGTCTAGCGACTGTATCGGTTTCGTGTGGCTCCTCTGCTCAGGCGGCTGTCCTCGGAGATGACTATCCTTCCTCTTGGAAATATGGAGGCTTCGGCGTTGATCCTTGGACCATGTACTGGCGTCAGTGTACATCCTTTGCGGCCTATCGCCTCAGTAACACGAATGGTTTCAACCTACCTGTAGGCTATGGGAATGCCATTACATGGGGAAGCATCGCACGTGCCAATGGTTACCGTGTCGACATGAATCCTGCCGTAGGGAGCATCGCTTGGTTTTCAGCTGGTGTCAACGGGGCCGGTCACATGGGGCATGTAGCCTGGGTTGCTGACGTTCAAGGAAATCAGGTAACGATTGAGGAGTACAACTACGATGTGGGGCAAGGACCTGAGAAATACCACAAACGTAGCTTCCATAAAAGTCAAGTATCCGGCTATATCCACTTTAAAGACCTTGAATCAGGAACTCAGACTAGTAATACAACCAACTCTTCTATCAACATTGGTGATACTGTCCGATTTACAGGTACTTTCCGTGTAACATCTATAGTAGGAAATAACATCACCAGCCAAGATTTAGCAGGAGGCACACCAACCAAACACAATATCGTTGATCCTGGACCTGTTCTTGAAGTTGATGGACAAGGCAATCCAACTTCAGACCAGTACCTCAATCCTGGTGAGACCTTTACTATTCCAGGTAACTTCAAAGTGCTAGCCATTGACCCACCTAGCGATGGCGTCCTCGTCCAAATCGGAAATCGCAAGACTTGGGTAACCCAGTCTGTCCTTGAAAAGGTTTAAATCTATTGAACAATCGTGAGAACGGTTGTTTTTTTTGATGCGCTGAAATAAAAAAGCCCAGCGGATACTGAGCTCTTAGGAGATTTATGAAAAAGAAAAGTTTTTTAGGATGGTATTAGTATAGCTTGGAGAGCTTAAATTATAAAGTAGTTAAATCATATTTATCTTTTCTCTCCTGATCTTTTTTTACCACAATGTGAATTTTCACTTCATGTTGAAAACTATAAGATTCTATCACCAATTTCAATAATTGTAGTCTCTGCATTGAGTTTAAATTTCCTTCTTTAAATTGAATGTTTCCTCCTATAACTGAACAAACTACGGACTTTCCATGTGAGTTAGTATCTATAAATTTACAGAGTTCATAAATCATAGAAAAATAATCATTATACGTGTCTAATTCAATATTATCTCCATTTACATACTCTGAGACTCTTAATAAGAAAAAATTATCAATCGCTATTATTCTTTCATTTCTTTTCCTCAATTTCTCTAATCTTTCGTATGTTATGAATTCTTTTTGTCTAAACTGGTACTGAACTGATTTTTCTCGGATATTACGTCTATCACAATCTAAGTCTTGATCCATTGGAATAACACGAATAAATTCATTGAATTTTATATCAAATATGTCATCATAATAAATATTTAAAATCAATTTAGAGTCCCTACTAATATAGCGATATAAGTATTTTTCTAAAATTCTATATTCTAATACTTTATTCCAAATTATAGCTAGAATAACGGTTATAACCAAAACTATTCCTTCAAATTTATAAAATGATAGATCTGGTTTAAAAGGTTGAAAAAACTGAAAGAAGCTAAAAATAGCGGTTAGGGGAAAAAGCCACTTTAATATTATTTCTATTATATCTTGAATCTTTTTTTGTATTTCTATACTCATTTTACTTTCCTAAATTTCTATAATAATGCTTTGGTGGGTTCTGTTTCATAGTACTGTCTAAGTTATTTAATCGCTTATGCTTTATTGCTTCCAAATCAATATCACAAATATCAACATGAGTATTTTTAGCACCTTTATGTAGTGAGATTTGTCGCTTATACTCTTCCTTGTAGGGGCTAAATACTTCAACTCCTCCAAATTTCGAATAGTTTGTTATCGTAGATACTGCCATTAGATCTCGTGATAGACTCTCTGCTATCTGATAATAATACTTAATATCTTTATTATTAGTAATTAAGTGAACTATTTCTGGCTCTTCCTTGGAAATTTCATATTTTAAATCTATTGAGGTGGCCTCATAACAATTTAATATTGCGTGGTAACTTCCTTTAAATTCTATTATATGCTGATTTTTCCATTCATCCGGGTTGGGGATATAAATTTCCCAATTGTCTCCTGAATAAGCTCTTGAATTATGAAATGTTTCATATTCAATTGGTGATGGATAGATCTTTGGAAGTAGTATTATCTCTACATCTTTATACTCTTTCTCTCCTTTCAATACTTTAAATGGTCTGATAATAAAGGTTAAATTCAGAACCTTTTCTTTCTCCTTCAGGTAAATAAAGTCCATTCCTCCGATAACTAGTGTTTTTGTTTTTTTTGAAAATCGTACAAGTGAGTATATCTCTTGAATTGGTATTCCTTGTTCTGGATACAATAAAACATCTGCATTATTTCTATCTGACTCATTTAGAGTAATAACAATATCAGTAATATTAGATTTATTTTTAGAATTTGAAAGAAAATACTTTTCCCTTTTACTATAAGTTTCAAAGTTACTCTGAGATAGCACAATCCTATCTTTTGATTCATAACCTTCAATTTTCGTATCTGCATTATCAAAAACTTTTATATCTTGTGCAGCAGGAAAATTATTACAAAAATTCTTCTTTATTATAGTCAAAAAGTCTTCATTTTTACTCGAAATAGATAGTGACTGAGAGCACTTAAATTGCACTAACTTCCTTAATTGTTTTTCAAAATAAAATAAACTAGTCTCATCAATTATATTTTCTAATTTATATCTTGGGTATCTAAAATACTCCTGAATCTGATATAATGGTGTATTTATTTTACAACTAAAAATTTTTTCAACTTTCTTTTCAAAGTTCGATAAAAACACATTTAGGTAATCATTTTCCTCATTTACATTTTCTTTTAGCAATTGAAATCTGTTCCAAAATTTCAATTTATACTTTTTTATACTAATTGGACTTTTAGAATGCTCACTTAATAATAATTTCTTTGATACCAATTCAATAACAATCAATTGATACCAATAATCAAATAAATTTAGTAAAAATTCATCATCCACAAATGAATAAAAATAATCAATAAATTTCTTCGATAGCCTTACATTATCTCCATCGATATCTTCTTTAAGATTCCAAAAAATATAATTAAAAATTGTCGATATTGTTCGGCTAATATACTTTTTATCCCTTACAATTGTAAACAAATCTGAAAGTTTCGTTAATCCCTGGGTTAATTTATATGCATTCTCAAACTCTTTATCATATTCATTAGGATCTATCAAACGATAATTATCACTGGAAAGCTGTTGAGTTTCTTTCTCAAATTTATTCAAATAATTAATATCATTTTGTTTATTAACAATAAAAAACAAGGTTTTCTCTTCATTAAGTTCAACTGAATTCTTCAAAGAATTCTTTATTAAACTAAGCTTACTTTTGATACGTTCAACTTCTGGTAACTCCGATGATAAATAATTCTCAGAAATATCTGTTTTTATCAAAAAAACAATATCATCTACATAACGACTATAGTTAACCGGATAAAATTCTTCTTTAATTTTTTGGTCTAACTCTAACAAGTAAAGATTGCTCAAAATATTACTAGGCAAAAAGCCTATGGGAAGCACTCTATCAATACTCTCTTGATTTTTTTCTTCTGAGTTATTTAAAGTTGCTAAAAATTCTCTTACCTCTTTTAAATTGTTATATTTTTCAATAATTGAAAAAATATATTCTGTAATAAATTCAAGACCACTTATAGAATGTTTTCTTAGTTCGTTTAGCAATCTCTCTTTAATATTTTGTACACTAACATTATAATAACACCTTGACAAATCAGTCTGTATATATATACCTGTCTCCTTATTATTTATCCATTGACGCATCTTATCAAAGTTCGAATCACGAAACTCAGAATATGCATCAAAATATGGTTTAAAAAAACTACTTTGCGATACTGACAATCTGTTAGCATAAATATCACTATCAAACCCATTATCAACTATTTTTCCAACAGTTTCTACCCAAATCACACTCACAATAAAATCTTGTAAACTTAACTGAATGAAATAATTAAATTCTATTTTCCCAGTAATTTTCTTAGAAGAAGAGAATGTAATAACATTATGAGATTGACTTCCTGAATTATCCTTAACTTTTTTATACATTGGGATGGCTTCGATTTCTTCCAATTTAGGATTAAGAGTACCTTTTAGTAACTCGTTTTTTATATTAGAAATCTCTGAAACAAGTAATTCTCGAATATTCTCTTCTTTATCTCCCCTAAACCATATCGGCCAATTATAAAACATTCTCTTGTTATACTTAAGCTCATTCAAAATCTTTATTGCTAAAATCCCTGCATTAATACTTTCAATCTCCACTTATTTATAATCCTTTCTCTTAATTACTCTAGTATACCAATTTTTTTACTTTATTATCTTTTATATTACACTCAAAGGAAAAACATCCAATTTCTTGGATGCTTTGAAAATTCTTAATGACGGAAATGTCTTACGCCTGTAAAGATCATTGTCAAACCATGTTTATCAGCCGCTTCGATTGACTCTTGGTCACGTACTGATCCACCCGGTTGGATGATTGCTTTAATACCTGCTTTAGCGATTTCTTCCACATTATCCGCAAATGGGAAGAAGGCATCTGAAGCAAGAACAGCGCCGTCAAGACGGTCTTTAGCTTGGTCAATGGCGATACGGACAGAAGCCACACGGTTAGTTTGACCAGGACCAACACCAAGTGTCATGTGGTCGTTAGTCACGATAATACCGTTTGATTTGACGTACTTGATGGCTTTCCAAGCAAACTCAAGAGCTGTTGCTTCTGTTTCAGTTGGTTGGCGTTTAGTAACCACTTGCCAGTCAGCTGGACTTTCTTTAACAACGTCTTGGTTTTGAACGAGAAGTCCACCGACAACACCAGTGTATTCTGCTTCCACTTCGCTAGCATCTTGAGCGTCAAATGGCAACTCAAGGATACGCAAGTTTTTCTTCTTGGTTGTCAAGATTTCAAGCGCTTCGTCTGTGTAGCTTGGTGCAATGATGATTTCAAGGAAAACACCATGCATTTTCTTAGCTGTCGCAGCATCAACTTCACGGTTGAGGACTACAATACCACCGAAGATTGACACTGGGTCAGCTTCATAAGCGTAGTCCCAAGCTGTTTCAATGTCATCAGCTTGACCGATACCACATGGGTTCATGTGTTTGAGAGCTACAACTGTTGGACGGTCTTTGAAATCACGGATGATACGGATAGCGGCATCAGCGTCACGGATATTGTTGAATGACAATTCTTTACCGTTAAGCTGTTTAGCTGAGGCAATTGAGTAAGCCGTTGGCAAACCTTTTTGGTAGAAGTCTGCGTCTTGTTGAGGGTTTTCACCGTAACGCATAGGTTGCTTGAGGTCATAAGTCAAAGTGAGTTTTTCAGGTTTTGTTTCACCCACTTGAGCTGTGAAGTATTCTGCAATCAAAGCGTCGTATGAAGCTGTGTGACGGTATACTTTCGCTGCCAAACGTTGGCGAGTTTCGTAGCTTGTTTCGCCGTTTGCTGACAATTCATCAAGAACAACAGCATAGTCAGCAGGGTCTACAACAACTGTCACGCTAGCATGGTTTTTAGCTGCTGAACGAAGCATTGATGGACCACCGATATCGATGTTTTCAACTGCGTCAGCGTAAGTCACGTCTGGTTTGAGAATGGTTTCCTTGAATGGATAAAGGTTTACCACAACAAGGTCAATCAATTCGATATTATTGTCCTTAGCCGCTTGAAGGTGGCTATCGAGGTCACGACGAGCGAGGAGACCACCGTGGATATTTGGGTGAAGGGTCTTAACACGTCCGTCCATCATTTCTGGGAAACCAGTCACATCGTCGATGGCGATAGTGTCTACCCCAGCATTGTCAAGGGCAACTTTGGTACCACCTGTTGAGATGATATCCCAACCTAATTTTTTGAGTTCTTGGGCAAATTCAACGATGCCCGCTTTATCTGAGACTGAAATAAGTGCTCGTTTAGTCATGTATTCTCCTTACTAAAAATAAATTTATTGCGTTATCTAATCTTCATTATTAGAATATTTCTTTTTTAGTTCATCGTAATAGTATATGATATCAGAGAGATTTTCACTTTTATCTAAAATATGATATTGTCTTTTAAATTTAGGGATTTCTTCCTTTATCCACTCTCTGCGTATAGATCCATTATTATTTGATAAACCACCTATTGTCTCTTTCAATTGTTGTTTATGAGTTTCTACTTGAAGAAGGTAATAATCTGAAAAATCAGAGCTATTTCTCACTATCATGTATAGTACTGTATTACGTTCACTAGAAATAGAAAAGCTAGAAATTGTATTATATCTTAGCGAATACTTCAAATATCTTTTTTTATCTGTGTATTTTATTACAAAAAATGCTTGTAATATAAGGCGGAATAAAATCAGACAATTTACACTCCATAAAATATTTAAAATATTACTATTTTCTTGGTTTTTTAAAAATATAAAATAATCGTCAACTATATAAAAGTTTGGATTGATAATAAAGATTAGGCAACAGTAAAATATAAAATAATCAGTTGATAAACTAAAAATCAAACTAAATAATCTATTGACTGCACTAAGTGGATTCCAAGAAACAACCGTTCCATCAGTATACTCAATATCTTCTGGTAATTTATTAAAAATATTAGTTTTCTTAAATAACACCAAAATTAAAAGAGCAATGAGAGTTACTATCAGAAGAATCCCAATATAGTTGTTAAAAATTATTGATAATAATTCAGTTAATAATGTTATAATCTGCCTTATAACATTACTCAAAGTAATAACCTCTGAAATTTGTTGCCCTTTACCAGAATAGATTAATACATTTAAGAGAAAGAACATCATGTATGTGAAAGGAACCTTAATCGTTTCCTCAGTTATTTCCTTCAGTTTTGACCAAATATCAATAATATTATTCATTAATACCTCTCCACTCCCAAACTATCCAAGACTTCTGGATAGAGTTTGTACTCTGCTTCGTGGATGCGAGTTTCGAAAGTATCAAGGGTATCACCTTCAAGGCGTGGCACACGGACTTGTTTGATGACCTTTCCGGTATCAACGCCAGAATCCACCCAGTGAATAGTTACACCAGACTGGTCAACACCTGCATTCCAAGCATCCTCAATACCATGAGCCCCTGGAAATTCAGGGAGATAAGCCGGGTGAATATTGATAATACGGCCTTCATAAGCTGCTAGCAAGGTTGGGCCGACGATTTTCATATAACCGGCCAAACAAACCAAATCAATCTGGTGATCATCCAAGAGTTTGACGATAGCCTCTTCATAAGCCGCTTTATTGTCAAATTCCTTGAGTTCAAAGGCATGGCTAACCACATTGAGATTCTTGGCACGTTCTAAGACATAGGCATCACGGTGATCTGAAAAGACAAATTCTACTGGAAATTGTTCTGCAATCACCTGAAAGTTTGAGCCGTTGCCAGAGGCAAAAACAGCAATCTTTTTAGCCATTATTTAATCACCACACTTGCGCCATCTTTCTTCACAATACGACCGATTTCATAAACAGGTTCGTCAAGAAGTTCTTTGACGCGTTCAACATTTTCTGGTTTAACCGCAAGCATGAGACCAATACCCATGTTGAAGATTTCAAACATTTCTTCATGTTTGATTTCACCATATTTTTCAAGGGCTTTGAAAATTGGAAGGACTGGCACTTTGCTTTCGTCAATTTCAGCAGCCAAGTCATCTGAGAACATACGTGGCACATTTTCGATGAAACCACCACCTGTGATGTGGGCAATACCGTTAACCAATTCTTCTTTGATAGGTGGCAAAGCTGCTTTAACGTAGATACGAGTTGGTTCAAGAAGAACGTCTTTAAGTTTTTTGCCTTCAAGTTCTGGGAGAACTTCTTCACCTGTGTAATCCGCAAAGACACGACGCACGAGTGAGTAACCATTTGAGTGGATACCACTTGAAGCAAGTCCAAGAAGCACGTCACCTTCAGCTACTTTTGATCCGTCGATGATTTGAGATTTTTCTGCGATACCTACCGCGAAACCTGCCAAATCATAGTCGTCTTCACCATACATACCAGGCATTTCAGCAGTTTCACCACCAATAAGGGCTGCACCAGCTTGCACACAACCTTCAGCAACACCAGCAACGACCTGCTCCAATTTAGCTGGTTCATTTTTACCAGTTGCTACGTAGTCAAGGAAGTAAAGGGGCTCAGCACCTGCGGCGATGATATCGTTAACACACATAGCGACACAGTCTTGACCGATAGTATCGTGTTTGTCGTACTTAATAGCAAGCATGAGTTTAGTACCGACACCATCTGTACCTGAGATCAAAACAGGCTCTTTGACACCTGTTTTTGAAAGGTCGAACATACCACCGAAGCCACCTAGAGCTCCCATGACACCTGCACGCTCTGTACGAGCAACGTGTTTTTTGATACGTTCAACAACTTCATAACCTGCTTCAACATCTACACCCGATTGAGCGTAAGCATTTTTAGACATAATTTTTTCCTCTTTTTTCTTCTGCACTGCTCTTAATAGAAAGAAGTGTGTTCTTTCAAACTTTCCAAATAGCGTTCTTCGTAGTCATACAATGGTGTTGGATATTTACCATCAAAGTAAGCCACACAAAGGCCACCGTTTGGTGCATCTGTGTCAATTCCAATAGAATCAATCAAGCCATCAATAGACAAGTAAGTCAAGCTATCCGCACCAATAATTTCGCGAGTTTCTTCTACTGTATGATTGGCCGCAATCAATTCCTTACGTGTTTGAATATCGATACCGTAGAAACATGGGTAAGCAAGGGCTGGGCTACCGATTGCCACGTGGACCTCTGTTGCTCCTGCTTCTTTTAGCAAATTAACGATACGGCGTGATGTTGTCCCACGTACAATAGAGTCGTCAATCATAACCACACGTTTTCCTTTAACAACACCGGATACGGCAGAGAGCTTCATACGAACCCCTTGCTCACGCAATTCTTGTGTTGGTTGGATAAAGGTACGTTGGGTGTATTGGTTTTTAATCAAGCCCATTTCATTTGGCAAGCCTGATTCTTCCGCAAATCCCATGGCTGCGCTAAGTGATGAATTAGGCACACCAACGACAATATCTGCTTCATGTTTGAACTCACGTGCCAATTGAGCACCCATACGTTTACGAGCTGTATGGACATTGACCCCTTGGATATTTGAATCAGGACGGGCAAAGTAGATATACTCCATCGAACAAACAGCCAATTGTGTATCCGTTGTATAGGTATCGTAAGTGATGCCATTATCATCGATGATAACAACCTCACCTGGATTTACATCCCGAATCCATTCTGCACCAACACCCTCAAAGGCACATGTTTCAGATGAAACCACGATAGCACCATTGCTCATCTTACCAAGAGAAAGGGGACGGAAGCCATTTGGATCCAAAGCTGCAATAAGCTTGTCCTCAATCATAAGAAGATAAGCAAATCCACCTTTAACAGTGCTCAGAGCTTCTTTTACTTTACCCATGAATGATGGGTTGTGGCTACGGCGAATCAAGTGAGCTAAGATTTCTGAGTCAGAAGTTGAGTTTAAGATAGCTCCATTTTTCTCCAACTCATGTCTTAGTGACTCTGCATTAGTCAAATTCCCATTATGAGCAAGACCAAGCTGTCCATCGTGAAACTTAAACATGAATGGTTGAATATTGTCTACAGAAGCTTCACCAGCAGTCGCATAACGAACATGACCGATAGCAGCCGTTCCAGTTAGCTTATCCAAGTTGGCTGGATCACGGAAAACTTCTGAGAGAAGCCCCATATCACGATGACGCTTCAATTGACCCGCATCATTTGAGAGAATTCCTGCTCCCTCTTGACCACGGTGTTGGAGACTGTGAAGTCCGAAATAAGTTAATTTGGCAGCATCCGGGTGACCCCAGATACCAAAAACACCACATTCTTCATTAAGAGATTTAACTTCGTATGTCATTTTTTATACCTTTTATTTTTGATATTTTCCTAATGTTATGCAAACGAAAAACTGTTCCTAGCCGCTCATTTCACTAATGTGAACTCAAGTTTTCAAGCTCTTTAAAACTACTGCTACATTGAAAAATATCATTACTGAGTGCACTTGGCACTCTATTATTTTCCAGTAAAGTATTTAACCGCTGACGCAAAGAGGTGTTGGTCTTTATTTCCTGGAATATTTTGGAATAGACCGTCTTCGAAACGTTCTGAGTGACCCATCTTACCAATAATTTGACCGTTCTTACTTGTGATACCTTCGATAGCATTCACAGATCCGTTAGGATTGTATTTAGAATCCATGCTTGGTTTACCTTCGAAGTCAACATATTGGGTAAAGATTTGACCATTGTCACGAAGCTCTGCAAAGTCCTCATCTGTCACGACAAATTTACCTTCACCGTGTGATACTGGGATGGCATGGATGTCACCAACTTCTACTCCGGCAAGCCATGGTGAGTTAGTGTTGGCAATACGTGTTTCAACCATCTTAGCCACGTGTTGGTTGGCATCATTGTAGAAGAGGGTTGGACTCGTGCTGCTTGCATCTTCAAAGTTACCGTATGGAAGAAGACCTGATTTAACAAGGGCTTGGAATCCGTTACAGATGCCAATAATCAAACCACCACGTTCGATGAAGCTATCAATGGCTGCACGTACTTTTTCATTGAGCAAGATGTTAACGATAAATTTAGCTGATCCATCTGGTTCATCCGCTGCTGAGAAGCCACCTGCAAAGAAGATAATGTTAGCTTTTTCGATATTGTCAACCATAGTGTCAACAGACTTGACAATAGCTTCTTCATTAAGTGTTACAAATGGTACCAAGTTAACTTTTGCACCTTCTTTTTCAAAGGCCTTAGCTGAATCGTACTCAGAGTTAGTACCTGGGAATACTGGAATGTAAACTACTGGTGTCTCAACTGTTTCTTTAGCTTTGATCACAGCATCTGATGCCACAGCTGGCACTTCTTCCAACTCAGTTGCTTGTGCAAATTCCGTTGGGTAAACTTCTTCCAATTTACCTTGGAAGGCACTGTCAAGTTTGTGTCCATCAAGCGTTACATCATTGACAGTTAGTGTAAAGTCAGCTACTGTTTGTCCAATCTTGGCAACACCTGAAATCTCTTCCGGAGATGTGAAGACGAATCCACCCAATTGAGCTGTCAAGGCAGTCTCAAGATTTTCAAGGGTTACAGTGGCACCAATATGGTTACCAAATGTTGCAAGGGCAAGAGCTTCAACGACACCACCATATTTGACAGCTGATGCAGATGTGACTTTATGGTCACCTTGGATGGCTTCAAATTGAGCAAAGTTAGACTTGATAAGATTGAAGTCAATTTCTTGTGCCAAAGCTTGACCAGGAATGTAGTAAATATTTTCACCAGCAGCTTTGAATTCTGGAGAAAGAACCTTACGGCTATCTGCAGTTGTTACCCCAAAAGCAACCAAGGTTGGTGGTACTGTCAATTCTTCAAAGGTACCAGACATAGAGTCTTTACCACCGATAGATGGCAAACCAAGTTGAATCTGAGCTTCGATTGATCCAAGGAGAGCTGATACTGGTTGACCAAAGCGCTCCGCTTGTTTATCCATACGCTCGAAGTATTCCTGATAAGAGAAGCGAGCCTTAGACCAGTTTGCACCAGCAGCAACCAAACGAGCTGTTGCTTCGATTACTGCATAGGCAGCGCCATGATATGGAGACCATTCTGCTACATAAGGGTTGAATCCTTGCGCCATAACAGAAGCAGTTGTTGTCACGCCATGTTGGACTGGCAATTTCTGTACAGAAGCTTCCGTTGGTGTGATTTGGTAGCGACCACCGAGTGGATGATTGACTGTTGAACGACCAACTGAACTATCAAAGATGGTTTGTAAACCTTTTTGACTGGCATGGTTAAGGTCAGCCAAGACTTCAAGAGTATCAGCTTCAAGGGTTTCAGCAGATGTTTGACGTTCTTCTGGAAGCTTGACATCCTTGTCAACCACCTTAGCATCTACAACCACACGTACACCGTTTGTATCAAGGAAACGACGTTCCAAATCAACGATGGTTTCACCATTCCAGTGCATGACAAGATTTGGTTTTTCAGTCACTGTCGCAACAACAACAGCATCAATATTTTCTTTGTTACATTCAGCAACGAAGGCATCTACATCTTCTGGACGAACCACTACGGCCATACGTTCTTGAGATTCAGAGATGGCAATTTCTGTACCGTTCAAACC
Source organism: Streptococcus salivarius (assembly GCF_009738225.1). Taxonomy (NCBI): domain Bacteria; kingdom Bacillati; phylum Bacillota; class Bacilli; order Lactobacillales; family Streptococcaceae; genus Streptococcus; species Streptococcus salivarius. Next base: position 31,551 of record NZ_CP018187.1, on the reverse strand, counting down.
TTGGTATTTCAATGGCACTTTGTCTAGATCAATTTCAAGACCATCTGCCAATTCACCAATAGCCACACAGACACCACCAGCACCAAAGTCATTTGATTTCTTGATAAGACGTGTCACATCCCCATTACGGAAAAGACGTTGAATCTTACGTTCTTCGATGGCATTCCCTTTTTGAACTTCAGCACCAGCTGTTTCAACAGATTCAACCGTTTGAACTTTAGAAGAACCTGTCGCACCACCGACACCGTCACGTCCAGTCTTACCACCAAGCAAGATAATCACATCACCTGCTTCAGGTTTTTCACGGACAACATTTTCTTTAGGAGCCGCACCGACAACTGCACCTAGCTCCATACGCTTAGCAACGAAACCTGGGTGGAAGTATTCACGAACATAAGTTGTTGCCAAACCAATTTGGTTACCGTATGAAGAATAACCGTGTGCCGCTGTTTTAGAAATCACTTGTTGTGGTAATTTACCAGCACGAGTTTCAGCAATTGGTGTTGTAATATCACCAGCACCTGAGATACGCATGGCTTGGTAAACATATGAACGCCCTGACAATGGGTCACGAATGGCACCACCGATACAAGTAGCCGCACCACCAAATGGTTCGATCTCAGTTGGGTGGTTATGCGTTTCGTTCTTGAACATGAGAAGCCATGGCTCTTTGACACCATTGACATCCACTTCAATTTCAACAGAGCAGGCATTGATTTCATCAGACACTTCCATATCATCCAAACGACCATTGGCACGCTCATAACGACCAAAAATAGTCGCCATATCCATCAAGGTTTGAGGTTTTTCGGTACGTCCCAGCTCATCCCGCATGGCAATATACTTGTCATAAGTCGCTTGCAATTGTTTTTCAAATTTAGAAGCTGAGAAGTCGATATTCTTCAACTCCGTCTCGAAAGTTGTATGACGACAGTGGTCAGACCAGTAAGTGTCCAAAACCTTAAGCTCCGTCTCAGTTGGCACTCGTCCAATAGACTTGAAGTAATCTTGAATGAAGAGAAGGTCATCCACTTCCATTGCCAATCCTTGCTCAGCCTTATACTGTGCAAAATCTTCTGCCGTATAAGTTTCAAAGAAATCCAAGTTTGGAATGGTCTTGTCAGACTCAGAGAAATCCTGTTTCGCAATACCAACAGTGATATCTTTGAAACGAGAATCCACTGGGTTCAAAAGGTAGTTTTTGACAGCTTCCAACTCATTCGCATCAATATCCTTGTTAACCAAGTACAATTGTGCTGTATTCACCGTTACATCATTTGAGCTACCAAGCAACAGCAAAGCTTCCTGTGAAGATGCCGCACGTTGGTCAAATTGACCAGGCAAACTTTCGATCGCAAAGAAAGCAACCTTCTCAAGATCAGCCTTAACTGTAGCTTCATCCAAAACAGTATCGGTCACCTGCTCAGAGAAGATGTGTTTTTCCGCACGCGCAAACAAATCCTCTGCCAAACCAAAAACATCATAAACCTGAACGATCCGAAGATCCTTCAAGGTTTTCAACTGAAGATTATGCTGTAATTCTTTTACTAAAGAGTCAGATTTCACACGAAAATCAGCTTTTTTCTCAACGAAAATACGTTTATCCATTTTATTTCCTTTAATTCTATTCAAACATGTTATCGAAGACGAAGTTTTCCGTTTCAAAAAGATCACTTCAAACCTTGCAATTTTTCCAATACAACTTCATAAACATCTGTCAAGCTACCAAGATCACGACGGAAAACATCCTTGTCCATATGGTGCCCTTCCGCATCCCAAAGACGGCAGTTGTCTGGTGAGAATTCGTCTGCCAAGATGATCTTGCCATCCTTATCAAAGCCAAATTCCAATTTGAAGTCAATCAAACGAAGACCAATTTGTGCAAACCAATTTTTCAGCAATTCATTGATACGACGTGTTTCTTCCTTGATATAGGCAATTTGTTCGTCATTGGCAATATCCAAAAACTTCACATGCTCATCATTGATGAATGGGTCATCCAACTCATCGTTCTTGTAGTAAAATTCAACGATTGGAGTTTTCAAGTCCAAACCTTCTTCAACGCCAAAACGTTTGGAGAAAGAACCCGCAGTCACATTACGAAGAACAACCTCCAAAGGAATGATGGTCACTTTCTTGTTGAGTTGTTCGGTATCAGAAATACGTTCGATAAAGTGCGTCGCTACCCCAGCAGCATTCAATTTTTCAAAAATAAGAGACGAAATCTGATTATTCAGCACACCTTTTCCTTCGATGGTCTCTTTGCGAGCCCCATTTAGCATAGTGGCCTGGTCCTTGTAGACCGACTTAATCACATTTTCGTCTTCTGTACTATAAATATCTTTAGCTTTACCAGTATAAATTAGTTGGTTTGACATGGTATTGTTCGCCTTTCAAGTTTATTCTTCCTAATTATACCATACCAGAATCCAAAAACCAATATATAGCAAACTTTATTACTTTAGTAAAAAAACAACGTTCGTATTTTGATTCTTTTTTAGAGTTTCCTAATAAAAAATGTATAGAAAAAAGGAGTGTGACAGAACTAAATCCATATAACATTTAGTTTCTTGCCTCACTCCCACAAAATAACAATCGTATAGTACACAACTATTATCTATCTCTAGCTTTCTTATTCTTTATTCAATTCCTCAGACAAATAGTCCAACAAATCAGCTACCTTAACCATATGGTCAATAGTGTCATCGGAAATCTCAAGAGCAAACTCATCCTCCAAATTAATAATGAATTCCATAAGCTCTATTGAATCTACACCCAAGTCATCTAATTTGGTGTCTTCAGTTAAAACAATGTCCTCTTTACCCATCTGCTCTTGAATCACGAGCTGCATTTTCTGAAGAATTTCTACTCTACTCATCAGTTAGCCTCCTCTTTCGGACTAAAGGCTTCAACTAGCTGCTCAACAACCTTAGTATCAAGCATCGTACGAACCTGCTTAATGGTGTAGTAAACTGCCTTAGCATCACTAGATCCATGACATTTTACTACGGGAGCTTTAAGACCAAAGAGAACCGCACCTCCGGCGCTAGAGTAATCCATAGTCTCTTTCATACCTTTTAGACTATCCTTCAATAGGAAGGCACCTAACTTAGCTTTAAGACCACCATTCATGATAGCTGACTTAAGAGTCTTCATGGCACCAAGTCCCGTTCCTTCAATTGCCTTAAGAACTGCATTTCCTGTGAAACCATCAGCGACTACTACATCAGCAGCTCCTGACATAATTTCACGCGCCTCAACATTACCAACAAAGTTAATACTTGGCTCCTTAGATAGGAGTTCAAAAGCCTCCTTACGAAGACTATCCCCCTTTGTTTCCTCAGTCCCATTATTAAGGAGACCTACACGAGGGTTGGCAATACCACGCACATTTTTAGCATAGAAAGAGCCTAAAATAGCATATTGATGCAAATGACTAGCTGTATTTTCCGCATTTGCACCTAAATCAAGCATATCAAAGGGTTGACCAGTAAAACTTGGCATTGTTGACATAAGACCTGGACGCTCAACTCCCTTAATACGTCCGACCACGAAGAGACCTGCGGCAAGAAGGGCACCTGTATTTCCCGCAGAAATCACGGCACCTGCTTTTTTCTCCTTAACAGCTTGTGCACCTAAGACCATTGAAGCTTTTTTCTTCTTGCGAATAGCTTTAGCTGGCTCATCATCCGAATTTATCTTTTCATCAGTATGCACAATGCTCACACGTTCATTCGCTGTCAAATAAGTCTTGATTTTAGCTTCATCACCATAAAGCTGGATTTCAATATCTTTGAAATCTGCTATAGCTTGGTTGACTCCCTCTACAATTGCTTGTGGCGCATTATCGCCACCCATAGCATCTACTGCAATTACATGCATAGCATTCTCCCTCTCGTCCTCTGCCATAAAAAACAAACTCAGATTTCTTTCAATAAAATATTAGGTAACTAAAATAGACTAGTTCACTGTTTCTAGCAGAGTCTTTCAGCTTATTATCTTATTATTATAGCACGAACTGACCTGCATTTTAACCCCTGAGACTGAAAACCATTACTTTCCTGTTTCACGTGAAACAAAAAGAAGATAATGTCTAGTCAGCACTATCTTCTTTATTCATAATATGGCCCCAAGAATTTAGATTATCAATAAATTTCTTACTTTTAAGATGTATTCCAACATAATTATCATAGAGGTCATCGATAAAATATCGTAGCTTTCGTTTCATGTCATCCTTAACAGATATGCTTCTCAATTCTTCAAAGGAAAGCCCCTGAAAACGATCTAAAAGATAAGGCACATTAGGGTCCAAGTGACTACGCCTTTCATCCTCTGCAAAGTGATTTGGACAAAGTAGCCCCGAGAACTTAAACGAGAAATCAAAAGGAAGGCCTACACGATGACAAAAGACACACTCGTGAAAATTCAAGCGTACGCCGAAACGGTCTAAAACCTGAATCTCAAAGATATTAGTCAATATTTCATGATCCAAGCCTTCTTCCATTAATTCAAGCGTCTTCTCCAAGAATACAAATAATTGCGCATCTGTCACACCATCAGCAATAGTAGCATCTGTCAATGCAGCCAAATAAGTCGCATAAGACAGCTTGAAAATATCGCCTGTAATTTCCTTGAAGGACTCTGCCTGGCTATAATCTTCTATGAAAGATAGACCTTCATCATTTACAGTTATCATGAATTTAGCGATGGTCAAAGGTTGAATGACAGCACTTAATTTACCTGCCCCACCACCTCTAACAAAAAACATCCGTTTACCAGCTTGCTCGGTAAAAATTTTAACTAGTTTATCATTCTCACGATAATTACGATTGAAGAGGACAAGCCCTCTACTCTCAAGCTTCTGCATGTTCTTCCATAAACTCTTTCAAACGAGTCATAGCTGTTTCAATAGTATCCATGCTAGCCGCATACGACAAGCGAACAAAGCCTTCGCCATACTTCCCGAAAGCGACCCCTGGGATAATCGCAATAGCTTTTTCACGAGCAAAGTCTTGGCAGAACTTAAAGGAGTCTTGAGTATACCCTTCTGGAATCTTAGCAAAGATGTAGAAAGCACCATCAGGTTTAATAATTCTGAAACCAAGTTCAGTCATTTTTTCAAGAATATAATCACGACGCTTCAAGTACTCAACTTTCATTGGTTGGGCATCATCCTTACCAGCAGATAAGGCTTCAATAGCTGCAAATTGTGCCATAGTAGCTGCAGCTGTTACCAAATACTGGTGACTCTTAATCAACTGAGCCGTTAAAACTGCAGGTGCAAAAATCAAACCAATACGCCACCCTGTCATCGCATGAGATTTAGACAAACCATTAATCAAAATCGTTTGTTCCGGCAAATACTCAGCAATAGATACATGGTGATCCACATAAGTTAGTTCAGAGTAAACTTCATCACTAACAACAAAAATATCGTATTTTTTCAGAACTTCAGCCAGATCCTTAATCTGTTGACGTGAGTAGGTCACACCTGTTGGGTTGGTTGGGTAGTTAAGCAAAACGGCTTTAAGCTTATCTCCCTGCTCCAAAATTGCCTTTTCTAACATCTCCGGAGTCAAAACAAAATCATTAGCTGTTGTGTCAATTTCGACAATTTCAGCACCAACTAGATTTGCAATCGGCTCATATCCTGGATAGGCTGGTGCAGGTAAAAGAATCGTATCACCTGGCTCCAAAATCGCTGTCAAAGTTGCAGAAAGGGCTTCTGTAGCTCCAATAGTCACCAAAATTTCATTATCTGGGTTATAAGTAAGATTGTATTTTTCCTTAACAAACTCCGCAGCTGCCTGACGTAAGGCAGGAAGCCCTGCCATACCTGTATAGTGCGACTGGTTAGCATCAATAGCAGCTTTAGCAGCCTCTTTTACATGATCTGGAGTTGTAAAATCAGGTTCACCAAGTGTCAACTTTTTGATCCCTGGTACATCTGAAATTGATTGGTCAAACTGACGAATCATTGAAACTTCAATCTTATCTAAATTTTTATTAAAACGTTGCGTTAAATCCATCACGGTCACCTCTTTGCAATTATGCCTTACATTATATCAAAAACTCAAACGCATTTAAACACCAAAAAAGCTAGCCTAGGCTAGCTTTAGTCTATTTATGGCCCATTTCAAACAAAGGTGACAATGGACGTTTTTCATGAATCCGAATAATTGCCTCTGAAATCAAATCAGCAATTGAAATTTGTTCAATTTTATCGATCAAACGTTCTTCTGGAAGATAAATCGTGTCCAATACGACAAGCTTCTCAATAGCAGATTTTTGAATATTATCAAGTGCTGGACCTGACAATACAGGGTGAGTACATGAAGCATAAACATGAGTTGCACCAGCTTCAGCAAGCGCATCCGCCGCATGACAGATTGTACCCGCAGTATCAATCATATCATCAATCAAGATACATGTTTTACCTTCAACGTTACCAATAATATTCATAACCTCAGAAGTGTTCATTTTATCAACACTACGACGCTTATCAATGATTGCAATTGGTGTTTTCAAACATTGAGCAAGTTTTCGTGCACGAGTCACACCACCATGGTCTGGAGAAACAACAACAACATCATCTCCAGTAAGACCAGCACGATCAAAGTAATCTGCGATAAGTGGCGCCCCCATCAAATGGTCTACAGGAATATCAAAGAATCCTTGAATTTGAGAAGCATGGAGGTCAACTGTCAAAAGTCGATCAACACCTGCAACCTCAAGCATATTAGCAACCAACTTAGATGTGATTGGTTCACGTGAACGTGCCTTACGGTCTTGACGTGCATAACCATAATAAGGCATAACAACACTGATCGTTTCTGCACTTGCACGTTTTAGCGCATCAACCATAATCAAGATTTCCATCAAGTTATCATTTACAGGGGAGCTTGTAGATTGAAGAATAAAAACGTGATGACCACGGATAGATTCTTCAATATTAACTTGAATCTCACCATCTGAAAATTCACGAACACTTGATTTTCCGAGTTCAATACCCATTTTATCAGCAACTTTTGCTGCTAATTCCTGGTTAGACGATAAAGCAAACAACTTCAAATTCGTATAAGACATGATTTCCTCCAAAATATCTACTAAACCATTCTACCTTTTTTTAGATTGATTTTCAATGCAAAATAAATGGTGTCACAGTAACTTAACAAGACTAAAAAGATTTAACCTTAACCTCGACATTTTCCCGTCTAAAAGCAGTTCCAGAAAGTAAAGACATTTTGCCATAAAATAAAAACGATTCGAGAAAATTCGAATCGCCTTTTTGTATTCATTATGGGTAAATATAGTATACAGAACCACCATGAGCTGATGATGTTGGATCAAATGTACCACGGTAGTTACCGATTGACATGTTACCAGCATAGTTTGATTCCATAACTTGAATTGAATTTGCACCTGATGCTGATGTGACGTAAGCTACGTGACCATAACCACCACCATCATTTGGCCAAACCGCAATTGCACCGGCTACAGGAGTTGTACCAACTGAGTGACCAGCTGCTTGTGCGCTAGCAATCCAGTTTTTAGCATTACCCCAGTAATTACCAACCCATGAAGCTAATGATTTAGCACCCCAAGTACATTGACCAACAGGATATGTATTAGGAGTTGATGCAGCTGATACTTTAGGAGTTTCAGCTGCAGGGGCTGGAGCTTCTGAAGCTGCTGGCGCTTGACTTGCAGGAGCTTCTGAAGTTGCCGCAGGTGCTTCGCTAGCAGGAGCAGGAGCTTCTGAAGCTGCTGGAGCAGCTGATTCTGGTTGTGCTTCAGATGTTACTGGAGCAGCAGGCTCTTGTTGTGCCTCTGACGTAGCTGATTCTGGTTGTGCTTCAGATGTTGCTGGAGCAGCAGGCTCTTGTGTTGCTTCTGAAGTTGCAACAGTTGGCTCTTGAGTAGTTTCTGAAGTTTCTGATGAAACCGGTTCTTGTGCTACTTCTGAGGCTGTCGCTGTTTCTGAAACAGTAGCTTCAGAAGGTTGAGCTACAGCTTCTGAAGTTGCTGCCGCCTCTGATTGAGCTACAAATGCTGCCGCTTCTGAAGATGCTACTGCTTGTGCTGCTGCCTCTGATTCTGCAATTGCTTGAGACTGAGCAACTGATGCTGCAGTTGAAGCTGCCACAGCTTCTGCAGTTGATTTAGCAGAAACAAGTGAAGTTTTTTCATCTTGTGCTGTAGCCAATTCTGCAGCCAAAGTAACTTGTGCTGCTTCTAGTTCAGCTTGTTGAGTTGTCAAACCAGCTTCTGTTGTTTCAAGCTCAGCTTTATTAGTTGCAATTTCATTAATAGCAGCTTGGTTTTGTTCTTGCTTAGCAGCAAGCTCTTTTTGATCAGACTCTTGTTTTGTCAACATGTCATTATTAGCCGTAACAACTTTTGAAATAGCTGTGATACGAGTAATAGCTTCAGAGATTGACTTAGAGTTCAAGATAGAGTTGATGTAGCTAGTCGCAGTGTTATTTTGTTGAGCACTACGAGCTTGTTTCGCCAAAGAATCTTGACGAGCTACAATTTTACTTGATAATTCTTGAATTTCAGATTCCAAATCTGCTGATACTTTTTCAAGTTCAGCATTTTTAGTTTCCAAATCTGATTTTTGTGTTCTAAGTGTAGATACTTGAGATTGGATTGTAGCAACTTGCGCTTGTGCAGTCTCTTGTTGAGAAGCAAGGTTACTAATTGCGTTATCTGCAGCAGCGATTTGCGAATCATAATCCTCTGCATGTACTGATGCAGCTGCTGATAAGGTTACACCACTTACCAACACTGCTGAAAGAATACGTTTTTTCATAATATAAAATACTACTCCTTTTCGATAAGACCTTCTTATTGTATCAAAAAATGGCGCAAACTTTGTTACGCCAATATTACAGTTCTATTTAAATCTATCAACTGACAGATACAAAAATAATTTTTCAAGAATAGATTTAATAAAGATAAAGATCAAAATATTAAACACTATACTAGGACTTAGTTGATAAATAATAAAATCAGTCACAGACTCATTGGAGAAACCATAGAATAAGGCAAAGCCAAAATTTATGGTATCAAAGAGAAATAAGAATAAAAACATTAACAAAAAATCAACATAGGTATTTCTCTTAACAATTCGTCCTAGCTGAGTTAACAGATAGCATAACAGTGGCAGAGTTAGAATCACTATACCAACTGTTTTGAAATAATAGGTATCATAAAGAAATCCAAAACAAATAAGGTAAAGAAATGCATACTTATTTGGAAAATCAAGAGTTAAGATGAAAATATAAATAATAAAAAGATGAGATGATAGAAAAAAGTCAGGGGATAAATAATGATTAAGTATCATAGAAATATGACCATCCCATAGAAAAGGGACAATACTCAGTAAGAAAGGAATAATAGAATACTTGGATAATTTCATATTATTTACCATCTCCAACTAAAGTAACATAAGAAATTTTATCAAAATCAGCATAAGGTTTTACCAAAATCGTACGATTTCCTTCATAATCAATAACAGAGTCTACAGTACCAATTGGAACATCCTTTACTGATACATCATCAAGACCACTTGTGACTACTACAGTGCCGACCTTAACGTTAGAAGATGAATTGAGTTGTGTCATCTCTAATAGCTTCTTTTTATTATCATAACGTGATATAATCCCGAAAATCTGATTATCATCCTCTGATTTAACACTAGATGCAAGGTAGCTATCACTAGAATTACTAGAAAGTAAAGAAATAGTTGTTGTATCATCATAAACTTTAGTTACAAAGCCAATAACTCCACCATTAGAAGTTGCTAGCATAGATTTACTAACATTCTTAGACTTACCCACATTAATAGTTAACTCTTTTAACCAAGTCACAGAAGGCCTCATAGAAACTTCAGCAGTGAGAACATTATCACGACTTAGCTTGTCCGAAAGATTAAGCGATGCTCTTAAAGAATCATTCTCTTCTTGCAAGTTAGAAATAATAGCCGATTGATTTTCTAAATTTGATAAAGATTTTTTTAAATCACGATTCTCAGAATAAGTTGATAAAAGATCAGAAAGAACATTGTGAGATTTTGATAGTGCAGTAAATGGAACTGAAACCACAGAGTCTACTTTTGTAACTAAACCGGATACATTAAAAGAGATATCCTTCGTTAATTTTTTATTAGTAAAGACAAAAGAAAAAAGCATTACAAAAAATAGAATAATAATAAACCCATAAAGAAGAAATCGATAAAAACTATTTTTCATTTGTCACCTCAAAAAAAAGAAAACGAATTATCTAAAAGATAATTCGTCATAATACTACGGAGAATGGGGGATTCGAACCCCCGCGCCAGTTACCCGACCTAACGATTTAGCAAACCGTCCTCTTCAGCCTCTTGAGTAATTCTCCAATATGGGCACGAGTGGAATCGAACCACCGACCTCACGCTTATCAGGCGTGCGCTCTAACCATCTGAGCTACGCGCCCAAGCAAATGCTTGGCTATAATATCCAAATAAAGCGGGTGACGAGAATCGAACTCGCGACAACAGCTTGGAAGGCTGTAGTTTTACCACTAAACTACACCCGCTTAACAAAATGGCGCGAGACGGAATCGAACCGCCGACACATGGAGCTTCAATCCATTGCTCTACCAACTGAGCTACCGAGCCATATTGCGGGAGCAGGATTTGAACCTACGACCTTCGGGTTATGAGCCCGACGAGCTACCTAGCTGCTCCATCCCGCGTTAATTATAAGGAGGATGTGGGATTCGAACCCACGCACGCTTTTACACGCCTGACGGTTTTCAAGACCGTTCCCTTCAGCCGGACTTGGGTAATCCTCCAAATATATAATTAATATATGGACCTTGTAGGACTCGAACCTACGACCGCTCGGTTATGAGCCGAGTGCTCTAACCAGTTGAGCTAAAGGTCCAAGAAATCCATATATATAGCGGCGAAGGGGATCGAACCCCCGACCTCCCGGGTATGAACCGGACGCTCTAGCCAGCTGAGCTACACCGCCATAAATCGGGAAGACAGGATTCGAACCTGCGACCCCTTGGTCCCAAACCAAGTGCTCTACCAAGCTGAGCTACTTCCCGATAAAATGCACCCTAGAGGAGTCGAACCTCTAACCGCCTGATTCGTAGTCAGGTACTCTATCCAGTTGAGCTAAGGGTGCTCATTATTATATTATGCCGAGGACCGGGATCGAACCGGTACGAAAGTTTCCTTTCGCAGGATTTTAAGTCCTGTGCGTCTGCCAGTTCCGCCACCCCGGCTCCTCAAGCGAACGACGGGATTCGAACCCGCGACCCCCACCTTGGCAAGGTGGTGTTCTACCACTGAACTACGTTCGCATTTTATGCCGGCTACATGACTTGAACACGCGACCCTCTGATTACAAATCAGATGCTCTACCAACTGAGCTAAGCCGGCTAACTTTTCTAATGCGGGTGAAGGGACTTGAACCCCCACGCCGTTAAGCGCCAGATCCTAAATCTGGTGCGTCTGCCAATTCCGCCACACCCGCATATATGACCCGTACTGGGCTCGAACCAGTGACCCATTGATTAAAAGTCAATTGCTCTACCAACTGAGCTAACGAGTCTCAAATATTTCTACTTGAACGGTCCCGACGGGAATCGAACCCGCGATCTTCGCCGTGACAGGGCGACGTGATAACCGCTACACCACGGGACCTATGGGAGTTAACGGGATCGAACCGCTGACCCTCTGCTTGTAAGGCAGATGCTCTCCCAGCTGAGCTAAACTCCCTTTGCGCTAAGCGACTACCGTATCTAACAGGGGGCAACCCCCAACTACATCAGGCGTACTAGGGCTTAACTTCTGTGTTCGGCATGGGAACAGGTGTATCTCCTAGGCTATCGTCACTTAACTCTGAGTATTCTCAACTCAAAATTGAATATCTATACTGTATCAAGAAACCAAATCGTTGTCAATATGTCTCAGTTACTTTCTTTGGATAAGTCCTCGAGCTATTAGTATTAGTCCGCTACATGTGTCACCACACTTCCACTTCTAACCTATCAACCTGATCATCTCTCAGGGCTCTTACTGATATAAAATCATGGGAAATCTCATCTTGAGGTGGGCTTCACACTTAGATGCTTTCAGCGTTTATCCCTTCCCTACATAGCTACCCAGCGATGCTCTTGGCAGAACAACTGGTACACCAGCGGTAAGTCCACTCTGGTCCTCTCGTACTAGGAGCAGATCCTCTCAAATTTCCTACGCCCGCGACGGATAGGGACCGAACTGTCTCACGACGTTCTGAACCCAGCTCGCGTGCCGCTTTAATGGGCGAACAGCCCAACCCTTGGGACCGACTACAGCCCCAGGATGCGACGAGCCGACATCGAGGTGCCAAACCTCCCCGTCGATGTGAACTCTTGGGGGAGATAAGCCTGTTATCCCCAGGGTAGCTTTTATCCGTTGAGCGATGGCCCTTCCATGCGGAACCACCGGATCACTAAGCCCGACTTTCGTCCCTGCTCGAGTTGTAGCTCTCGCAGTCAAGCTCCCTTATACCTTTACACTCTGCGAATGATTTCCAACCATTCTGAGGGAACCTTTGGGCGCCTCCGTTACCTTTTAGGAGGCGACCGCCCCAGTCAAACTGCCCGTCAGACACTGTCTCCGATAGGGATAACCTATCTGGGTTAGAGTAGCCATAACACAAGGGTAGTATCCCAACAACGCCTCACTCGAAACTGGCGTCCCGAGGTCATAGGCTCCTACCTATCCTGTACATGTGGTACAGATACTCAATATCAAACTGCAGTAAAGCTCCATGGGGTCTTTCCGTCCTGTCGCGGGTAACCTGCATCTTCACAGGTACTAAAATTTCACCGAGTCTCTCGTTGAGACAGTGCCCAAATCATTACGCCTTTCGTGCGGGTCGGAACTTACCCGACAAGGAATTTCGCTACCTTAGGACCGTTATAGTTACGGCCGCCGTTTACTGGGGCTTCAATTCATACCTTCGCTTACGCTAAGCACTCCTCTTAACCTTCCAGCACCGGGCAGGCGTCACCCCCTATACATCATCTTACGATTTAGCAGAGAGCTGTGTTTTTGATAAACAGTTGCTTGGGCCTATTCACTGCGGCTGACCATAAGTCAGCGCCCCTTCTCCCGAAGTTACGGGGCCATTTTGCCGAGTTCCTTAACGAGAGTTCTCTCGCTCACCTGAGGCTACTCGCCTCGACTACCTGTGTCGGTTTGCGGTACGGGTAGAGTATAATTAACGCTAGAAGCTTTTCTTGGCAGTGTGACATCACTAACTTCGCTACTAAACTTCGCTCCCCATCACAGCTCAATGTTATAAATATAAGCATTTGACTCATATCACACCTCACTGCTTGGCCAGACACTTCCAATCGTCTGGTTTAGTTAGCCTACTGCGTCCCTCCATCACTATATACTCTAGTACAGGAATATCAACCTGTTGTCCATCGGATACACCTTTCGGTCTCTCCTTAGGTCCCGACTAACCCAGGGCGGACGAGCCTTCCCCTGGAAACCTTAGTCTTACGGTGGACAGGATTCTCACCTGTCTTTCGCTACTCATACCGGCATTCTCACTTCTATGCGCTCCAGCACTCCTCACGGTACACCTTCTTCGCACATAGAACGCTCTCCTACCATACCTATAAAGGTATCCACAGCTTCGGTAATATGTTTTAGCCCCGGTACATTTTCGGCGCAGGGTCACTCGACTAGTGAGCTATTACGCACTCTTTGAATGAATAGCTGCTTCTAAGCTAACATCCTAGTTGTCTGTGCAACCCCACATCCTTTTCCACTTAACATATATTTTGGGACCTTAGCTGGTGGTCTGGGCTGTTTCCCTTTCGACTACGGATCTTAGCACTCGCAGTCTGACTGCCGATTATATCTCGTTGGCATTCGGAGTTTATCTGAGATTGGTAATCCGGGATGGACCCCTCACCCAAACAGTGCTCTACCTCCAAGAGACTTAACATCGACGCTAGCCCTAAAGCTATTTCGGAGAGAACCAGCTATCTCCAAGTTCGTTTGGAATTTCTCCGCTACCCACAAGTCATCCAAGCACTTTTCAACGTGCCCTGGTTCGGTCCTCCAGTGAGTTTTACCTCACCTTCAACCTGCTCATGGGTAGGTCACATGGTTTCGGGTCTACGACATGATACTAATGCGCCCTATTAAGACTCGGTTTCCCTACGGCTCCGTCTCTTCAACTTAACCTCGCATCATATCGTAACTCGCCGGTTCATTCTACAAAAGGCACGCTCTCACCCATTAACGGGCTCGAACTTGTTGTAGGCACACGGTTTCAGGTTCTATTTCACTCCCCTCCCGGGGTGCTTTTCACCTTTCCCTCACGGTACTGGTTCACTATCGGTCACTAGAGAGTATTTAGGGTTGGGAGATGGTCCTCCCAGATTCCGACGAGATTTCTCGTGTCTCGCCGTACTCAGGATACTGCTAGGTATAAAGACTATTTCGAATACGAGGCTATTACTCTCTTTGGCCTACCTTCCCAGGTAGTTCTTCTATAATCTTTAAGTCCACGTTGCAGTCCTACAACCCCGAAGAGTAAACTCTTCGGTTTGCCCTCTTGCCGTTTCGCTCGCCGCTACTAAGGCAATCGCTTTTGCTTTCTCTTCCTGCAGCTACTTAGATGTTTCAGTTCACTGCGTCTTCCTCTACATTACCTTAACAGTAATGAGTGACAGGCATTACCTGCCGGGTTCCCCCATTCGGACATCTCTGGATCATTGCTCACTTACAGCTCCCCAAAGCATTTCGTCGTTAGTCACGTCCTTCATCGGCTTCTAGTGCCAAGGCATCCACCGTGCGCCCTTATTAACTTAACCTTATTTTGGTCTTGCGACCTAACTCATTAAATATTCACAGCGTTTCGGTTTATTTTCTTGTTACTATCTATATGTAATTAATTACATATGGAATTTGATATAGATATTCAATTTTCAATGGACAATACTTGAATCTTTCGATTCAATGGAGCCTAGCGGGATCGAACCGCTGACCTCCTGCGTGCAAAGCAGGCGCTCTCCCAGCTGAGCTAAGGCCCCACAAGACCTCTCAAAACTAAATAAGAAACTCAAGTACATTCCGTTTTTCCTTAGAAAGGAGGTGATCCAGCCGCACCTTCCGATACGGCTACCTTGTTACGACTTCACCCCAATCATCTATCCCACCTTAGGCGGCTGGCTCCAAAAGGTTACCTCACCGACTTCGGGTGTTACAAACTCTCGTGGTGTGACGGGCGGTGTGTACAAGGCCCGGGAACGTATTCACCGCGGCGTGCTGATCCGCGATTACTAGCGATTCCGACTTCATGTAGGCGAGTTGCAGCCTACAATCCGAACTGAGATTGGCTTTAAGAGATTAGCTTGCCGTCACCGACTCGCAACTCGTTGTACCAACCATTGTAGCACGTGTGTAGCCCAGGTCATAAGGGGCATGATGATTTGACGTCATCCCCACCTTCCTCCGGTTTATTACCGGCAGTCTCGCTAGAGTGCCCAACTGAATGATGGCAACTAACAATAGGGGTTGCGCTCGTTGCGGGACTTAACCCAACATCTCACGACACGAGCTGACGACAACCATGCACCACCTGTCACCGATGTACCGAAGTAACTTTCTATCTCTAGAAATAGCATCGGGATGTCAAGACCTGGTAAGGTTCTTCGCGTTGCTTCGAATTAAACCACATGCTCCACCGCTTGTGCGGGCCCCCGTCAATTCCTTTGAGTTTCAACCTTGCGGTCGTACTCCCCAGGCGGAGTGCTTAATGCGTTAGCTGCGGCACTGAATCCCGGAAAGGATCCAACACCTAGCACTCATCGTTTACGGCGTGGACTACCAGGGTATCTAATCCTGTTCGCTCCCCACGCTTTCGAGCCTCAGCGTCAGTTACAGACCAGAGAGCCGCTTTCGCCACCGGTGTTCCTCCATATATCTACGCATTTCACCGCTACACATGGAATTCCACTCTCCCCTTCTGCACTCAAGTTTGACAGTTTCCAAAGCGAACTATGGTTGAGCCACAGCCTTTAACTTCAGACTTATCAAACCGCCTGCGCTCGCTTTACGCCCAATAAATCCGGACAACGCTCGGGACCTACGTATTACCGCGGCTGCTGGCACGTAGTTAGCCGTCCCTTTCTGGTAAGCTACCGTCACAGTGTGAACTTTCCACTCTCACACTCGTTCTTGACTTACAACAGAGCTTTACGATCCGAAAACCTTCTTCACTCACGCGGCGTTGCTCGGTCAGGGTTGCCCCCATTGCCGAAGATTCCCTACTGCTGCCTCCCGTAGGAGTCTGGGCCGTGTCTCAGTCCCAGTGTGGCCGATCACCCTCTCAGGTCGGCTATGTATCGTCGCCTAGGTGAGCCGTTACCTCACCTACTAGCTAATACAACGCAGGTCCATCTTGTAGTGGAGCAATTGCCCCTTTCAAATAAATGACATGTGTCATCCATTGTTATGCGGTATTAGCTATCGTTTCCAATAGTTATCCCCCGCTACAAGGCAGGTTACCTACGCGTTACTCACCCGTTCGCAACTCATCCAAGAAGAGCAAGCTCCTCTCTTCAGCGTTCTACTTGCATGTATTAGGCACGCCGCCAGCGTTCGTCCTGAGCCAGGATCAAACTCTCATTAAAAATTTAATAATTGTTCGAGCGTTAACTCATTACCGTCGTCTGACGATTTATTCTTGTAAATTGACAGGTTATAATTTCTTCTATCATAACCCTGCACTTGGTTTCTTATTCAGTTCTCAAAGGTCTTTGTCTCTCTTGAGACAACTCCTATATTCTAGCAAATCCAGAATAACTTGTCAACACTTTTTTTGAAGTTTTTTTCACTTCTCGTGTTGGCTGTCTCTCGCGAAACAGCTTATTTATAATATCATCTCTGACCTGTCTTGTCAATAACTTGTGTTGATTTTAATTTTCTTTTTTTATAATACTTTTTAATAGTAATTCTTCTCTCGATTTATCTAAAAAAAGAAGAGTAAAACTCCTTACTCTTCTTCATCTTTATTTTTATTTTCAATTCTTTCTTTGACTTCGTCGTAAGATAGGGCATGGTTATCTTCTTCTGAATCTCCAAGAGAATCCTCCGGCATCTTACCAGTCTCAAAAATCGACTTGATTTGTGCAGCATCAAGTGTTTCATACTTAAGCAAAGCTTCTGCAATGAGAGCATGTGTTTCTCGGTTTGCATTGATAATTTCAGCTGCTTTGTCATGTGCCTCAACTAAAAGTGATCGAATTTCTTCGTCAATAAGTTGAGCTGTATGAGCTGAGTAAGACTTATCTGTCGTAAATTGTCCTGGATTCATCGCATGATTACCTTCATATTGGACTGGTCCAAGTTTTTCGCTCATACCATATTCAGTAACCATTGCACGTGCTAACTGTGTTGCTTGCTCAAAGTCATTTGAAGCGCCTGAGGTTTGAACGTTGAAAATAATTTCTTCTGCAACACGTCCACCCATAAGTCCTGCCAATTGTTCTTTTAGCTCATCTTTAGATGACAACATCTGATCCTCTTTTGGTAGAGAAATCATATAACCACCTGCGCGACCTCGTGGAACAATAGTAACCTTGTGAACATCACGAGCGCTAGAAAGTGTTAAACCAACAATTGTATGTCCTGCTTCATGGTAAGCCACAACTTTACGTTCGTGTTCTGAAACTTGGCGGTCTTTCTTAGATGGTCCAGCAATAACACGATCCTCTGCTTCGTCGATATCACTAGCATCAATTCTAGTCTTACTACGTCGTGCAGCAACTAGGGCTGCTTCATTCAAGACATTCTCTAAGTCAGCTCCAACAAAACCTGGAGTTTGTTGAGCAACAACTTTAAGGTCAACATCTTCAGCCAATGGTTTATTCTTGGCATGGACTTTCAAGATAGCTTCTCGGCCTTTTACATCTGGGCGACCAACAAGAACTTTACGGTCAAAACGTCCTGGACGTAGGAGGGCTGGATCAAGAACATCACTGCGGTTGGTTGCAGCAATGACAATGATATTCTCATTTCCATCAAAACCATCCATTTCTATCAACAGTTGGTTAAGGGTTTGTTCACGTTCGTCGTTACCGCCGCCCATTCCAGTACCACGACGACGGCCAACCGCATCGATTTCATCAATAAAGATAATAGCACGTTCGGCCTTCTTAGCGTCTTCAAAAAGACTACGAACACGACTTGCTCCGACACCGACAAACATCTCTACGAAATCAGAACCTGAGATACTAAAGAAAGGAACATCTGCTTCACCAGCAACAGCTTTAGCAAGCAGTGTTTTACCTGTCCCTGGAGGGCCTTCAAGGAGAACACCCTTAGGGATACGTGCACCAAGTGCTTTATATTTACGTGGATTTTTGAGGAAATCTACGACTTCTACAAGTTCTTCTTTTTCTTCTTCCGCACCAGCCACATCTGTGAAACGAACTTTAATATTCTCTTTTGATTGAGTCTTAGCACGGTTGCGGCCAAAATTCATAGCACCACGGTTACCGCCTTGATTCATCATGAAAAGGAAGAAAATAGCAATCCCAATCAAAGGTAGGTAACTAAAAAGATATGAAATCCAAGCACCACTTGAACTTTCACGTATCATTTTAACATTAACATCAGCTGCTTCTGATGCTGACTGCAATTTCTGCATGGTTGTTTCATTCTGCAGCACAGTCGATGTAAAGCTACGTGTCTCTGATGATGCACTACCTAAAAATGGTAGACTAAGATCAGTATCAACCTTTTCGGCCTTTTTGTAGCTACCTTTAACTTCAATGATACTACCGTCTGGCTGATAAGTGATAGATTTTACCTTACCATCTTCAATTTTCTTAACCAACTGTGTGTAAGACAATTGTTGACTTGGGCTTTGGCTTCCTCCTGCAAAGTATTGTACTCCGGTTACAACCGCAATAATAACTATGATGTAGAGAAAAGCGTTCCGTAAGAAGCCATTATTATTTTTATTATTCATAAATTAATTAGACCTTTACTTATTTTGTATAAATTTCTTCTTTTAGGACACCGACATAAGGGAGGTTACGGTATTTTTCATCATAGTCTAGTCCGAAACCAACGATAAATTCATTAGGAACATCGTAACATACGTAATCTGCCTCAATATCAACAACACGACCTTCTGGTTTATCAAAAAGAGTTGCGATTTTGACTGAATTGGCTTTACGGTACTTGAACATATCTCGAAGATAAAGGAGCGTACGACCTGTATCAATGATATCTTCAATAAAGATGATGTCTCGTCCTTCAACATTAGTGTCAACATCTTTAAGAATCTTTACTTCACCACTGCTGACAGTTCCGCCACCATAACTTGAAACGACCATAAAGTCCATCTCAATATGGGTGTCGATATGTTTGATAAGTTCTGCCATAAATGGAACAGCACCTTTCAAAACACAGACTAGAAGAGGATTTTTCTCCGCATAATCCTCTGTCAGTTGTTGTCCTAGTTCTTTAGTTTTAGCTACGATATCCTCTTGGGAAAAGAGGACTTTTTTAATGTCTTTTTCTAACATTTGGGTTCCCTTTCTCGAAGTCAATATTCTGTTATTATACCACTTTTACTTCAATCATCGTTATTTGAACATGGTATTTGATTAGAAATTCTTATAAATGACTACAGTGCCATAAAGTATAGCATTTTCAGGTCTTTTTTTCAAATAGAGACGCCCAGCAACATAAAGAAAAATAATATGACCATCTTGTTCTCCTACGATAGCTTTTTGACGATCCTTCTCTAAAATCTTATTGTCTATAAACAGTCGTCTTAATTTTTTATGGTGACTACCAAGGTCAATCTTATCGCCTTCTTTTCTATGACGAATCACTATTGGGGCCTCTGACCAAATACTAATAGCATCTGTGTTAGAAACGTCATTGAATTCTGAAAAAGTCAAGGTATAATCCTCAAACTCAACAGATTTTCCAAATTCTAAGAGACAAGGAGGCGATAAAGAAATAGACGCTTCTTTCCTTATCAAGAAATCTGTCTGTGTTTTTACTAGTTCATAACCATTTTTTAGGGGCATCTTTCCTGAAGTATTTTTCCTTAGATAACTTATTAATTGATTAAATTGGCCTTTAGAAAGCTGTAAATCAGGAAAGGAGTCTAAATAATTCTGAAGAAGAAAGAGCTGGACAGCATCTGACTGTTGCTGAAAAACAGATAAATCAGTGATACTAATATCCTTTGTTAACTCTCCTAGAGCTTGCTCTATAAGACCAATCTCCTCGGCTAAAAGACAAAGGTGCTCCTTAATTTTAGGATTTTCCTGAGATAAAGTAGGAAGATAGGACAGTCTGATGCGATTCCGAAGGTAGGCTAGTGAAGTATTACTCCTATCTTCAAAATGGAAAGTTACGGGAAGCTGAGCTTTCGTAAGATGCAAAAAGGGACGAATAATCTGACCAGTGCCAAATGGTCTGATAGCTGAAATTCCTGTCAGGTGTCTTAAACGACTTCCTCTCAACAGTCTCATAAAAATTGTCTCTGCCTGATCATCTGCATGATGGGCTGTTACAAGAGCAGAGTAATCATAATCTTTCATGACCTGCTTAAAAAACTCATAGCGAAAGGTACGGGCAGCATTTTCTGAAAACTTTCCTGAGAATGCACTATAGTGAAAAGGGACCTTGTGTTCCTCTGCCCAATGATGTAAATACGCTTCTTCATGCTCCGACTCTTGTCGTTGTTTATGATTAACGTGAGCAATCCCCAACTGAATATCCAAATCTTTTTGATGGTTATACAAAAAGTGCAGCAAACTCATAGAGTCTGCTCCACCTGATACTGCTACTAAAATTTTCTTGTGCCGGTTAAAATAACCCTTGGCTTGCATCATTTGCAACAATTTTTGTGTCATTATTTCAAAATTCCATAAACATCATCTGCAATTGAGGTGATTTTGTCATAGCCTTCTTTATCCGTAAAAATCGATAAAATAAAGGGAGAATCTGCATAAACAATAGCGACGTCATGTTTAAAGTCGTAGGCATCCCCTATTTTATGTGCAACAGGGACATCAATGTTTTTGGAAATACGTTCGCCATCATAGTCCGTGCTTGAAAGATAATTGATAATATCTCCATTTTGTCTATAAACAGCCTCCATCAAAGTACCTGCGGCTCTAGCAGTCAACTCCTTTTTATCCATATTCCACGAGGTCGCTGCGGCTTTATCTACTGATTTTTGGAAGGCTTTATCATACTGATTGGCTACATAATAACCTAATATATTTGTCGCTACATTATCTGAGTTTTGGGCTACAGCCTTCAACAGATTTTCTAAGCTATAATTTTTATCATCAGGCATCTTACTAATCTTTCCAGAACCATCTGGATCATAAGCACCTGGAAAACCATTCACAGCAGAGGTATATTGATACTCATCTGATAATGCTAATTTCTCTTGAGACAGACGTTCCTGTGCATAGTAGAGTAGACCAAGCTTCGCTACACTAGCTGCATACATGCTTTTTTCGTCATTGATAGCAGCTACTCGGTTCGTATCAAGCTGTTTAACATAAACTGAAATGCGCTCTTGATTGTTATACTTCTCATTAAGGACTTTTTGAACAGACTCGATGCGATTATCAGTCGTTGATAAATCAGAAGCGTTAATCCACCCCTCTCCGTCTACCAAATAGTAGGTCCCTGCATGCGTCTGAGCTACTTGGCTAACCTTAATAGGTTTGAAACTAGCGAGTTTAGAGTCAGCTTTTTCGGTTCCTAACACGTAAGGTTCTTTGTATACCGTTAAACCATCTTTAGTCCAGAAGGTCATATCTACTGGTTTTTGATTATAGATACTATCATCCACAATTGATTTCTGACTAGCGGCTACATAATCACCATCTTGAAGTTGGAAAACAGGTTCACCTTTAGCATTCCAAAAAATAGCAGAAATCGATAGTTTGGTATCCGCTTGGATACTGGTTTTAAATTCTGTTAAATCCTTGTTCTTATAAGTTAGGATAGTTGTTATCGTTCTTGGATTTTTAGGAATCTGTTTAAATTGAGTCAAACTAGCTGTAGTATTTTGAGTCAATTTTTGGACCTGTTTTGGGGTCAGAGTTAGCTCCTTCTCCATAGGAAGTAGGACCAGGGGGCTAGAAGATACAAGCACAACAGTTGCAGCTATTAAGAGCTTTTTCATGCTTGCTTCTTCACCTCCTCTTTCCTCGGTAATTCCGTTTTAAGTTGCTGATTTTTTTCTGATAGTTCCTTTAACTTGGCTTCTGAATAGGTTAAAAAAGTTTCTACAGTTTTAAGTAAATCTTTCATTAGGGTAATAAGCTTGGTACAGGATAGATAGACTCTCCTTCACGTGAATAATAGTACTTAGCACGCGCATATTTCTCGGCGAAAGCATCATCCTTAAGTTTCTTAGCCAAATCCTTTCGTTCCTTTGTCTGATCTGACAATTTATCATAGTCTTTCTGAAGCGACAAGACTTCCTTCTCTTGCTGTTTGATGTTCATATAGGTCTCAACCAGATTGTAGGTTGGCAAGATAAAGAGTAAAACAACCACAAAGAGAATCCACCCCATAAAGCGATTCCTTTGTTCGTGTTCGGCACGCTCTAATCGTTGCTCTTGATTGGCACTATCAATGTAATCATTCGTAAGCTGTACAATATTAGGCTTCTTGCTCATCTGCTTCAATCCTTGTTTCACTTATAATCTCGTACATTTTTGCCGCATCTTCTTTTTTCGTACTATCTTTCATTTCTAGAACACGGACAGTCAAGAGTTTATTTCCAAAACGAACTTCCACTTGGTCACCAATTTTTAAATCTGTAGATGACTTAGCGAGTACACCATTTACTTTTATACGCCCTTTATCAGCCACTTCTTTAGCAACTGGACGGCGTTTGATAATTCGTGATACTTTTAAATATTTGTCTAATCTCAATGTTACTGTTTCCTTTTCGTTAGGATATCTCTTCTATGATAGCATTTTTTTTAGAAAATAGGGGACTAAAGCCTTTTCAATACAAAAATAAGAGGATCAACACTAGTCGACCCTCTCAGGAGATTTATGAAAAAGAAAAGTTTTAGGATGTTTTATAGTATAGAGAGACTTACTTAAACTTTCCTTAAGCTTCTTTTTTTTCTTTACGTTCTTTGATTTCCATAAATGTCTGTCCAAAAATCTTTAATTCTTCAAGAATTTCATAGTCTTTCTTGTTACGAACATCAAAAGTAATCTCTACTTTCCCCTGGTTATCACTGATTTTTGCTTTTAAATGCGTTTTAGAGATGGCTTCGAAATAATCTTGAGTCAAGAAGAATTTGAGAGAGGCTTTTTCGAAACGAACAGTGATAGTATCGTTCTTACGCTCAACTAATTCTGCAAAGGCAGCATCCAAATAGGCCTTAACCAGACCAATCTCAATGAGATAGGCAACTTGGTCTGGATATTCTCCAAAGCGGTCAATAAGCTCATCTTGAAGGTCTTGATAGTCTTTCTGATTCTCAATTTCTCGAATACGCTTATAAATTTCAATTTTTTGACGCTCGTCAGAAATATAGTCAGAAGGGAGATAAGCATCAATCTGAAGATTGAACTCTGCATTTCCTTTACGTCGAACTTGAGTTTTACCTTGACGTTTATTAATAGCCTCTTCCAAGAGTTGCGAGTACATCTCAAACCCGACTGAGTCGATGAAACCACTTTGAGAAGCACCAAGAATGTTCCCTGCACCACGAATTGATAAATCACGCATGGCAATTTTGAAACCTGATCCCAGCTCTGTAAAGCCTTTAATAGCATCCAATCGCTTCTCAGAGACCTCCGTCAACACTTTGTCAGGACGATACATGAGATAGGCGTAAGCAATTCGATTACTACGTCCCACACGACCTCTCAACTGATAAAGGGTAGATAAGCCCATATGATCTGCATTCTCAATGAAGAGAGTATTAACGTTGGAGATATCAATCCCTGTCTCGATAATGGTCGTTGCTACCAATACATCGTAATCACCATTCAAGAAATCCAAGAGGGTATTCTCCAACATAACCTCACTCATCTGACCATGAACAAATCCGATACGTGCTTCAGAGACTAGCTCATGTAATTCAGAAACTTTTTGATCAATGGTTTCAACACGATTATAAACATAAAAAATCTGACCACCTCGGTCCATCTCTCTTAATATCGCTTCTCGAATAAGACCAGGATTGGTTTCCATAACATAAGTTTGAACTGGATAACGGTTGGTAGGTGCTGTCTCAATAATCGACAAATCACGAATACCTAACATAGACATATGAAGCGTACGAGGAATAGGTGTCGCAGTTAGAGTAAGGACATCAACCTTAGCTTTCAACTCCTTAAGTTTCTCTTTATGCTTCACGCCAAAACGTTGTTCTTCATCAATTACTAGCAAGCCTAAGTCAGAAAACTTAACATCTTTAGACAGTAGGCGGTGGGTACCAATAATAATATCAATACGCCCTTTAGCTAGATTTTCAATAGTCTCATTCTGCTCTTTTTTACTTCTAAAACGACTGAGTTCATCTACTTCAACGGCATGATTTTCAAAACGCTCTTTAAAATTCAAATAGTGCTGATGGGCAAGAACCGTTGTAGGAACTAAGATAGCAACTTGCTTTCCATCATTGACTGCCTTGAAGGCGGCACGCATAGCTACCTCTGTCTTACCAAAACCAACATCACCAACCAAGAGACGATCCATGGGTTTGTCTGACTCCATGTCTGCCTTAATTTCCTTGATAGAACGCAATTGATCCTCTGTCTCAGCATAGGCGAAATCATCTTCGAAATCTCTTTGATTATCATCATCTGGTGAAAAAGCAAAACCTTTAAGTTGACTACGCTCAGCGTAAAGTTTTAAGAGATCATCAGCAATATCCTCTACTTGCTTACTTACTTTTTGTTTAGTCTTTTGGAAACGCCCATCATTGAGTTTATTAATTTTAGGCTCTTTCCCGTCCGCTGACACATACTTAGAGAGACTCTCAATCTGCTCAACAGGTAGAGAAATTGTTGCAGCATCCTGATATTGGATGGTCAAGTAGTCACGATGCACCCCTTTAATCTCAATAGTCTCAATACCTTTAAATTGTCCGATACCATGAGTCTGGTGTACAACATAATCACCTTTTTCAAGCTCATTGTAATCTTTTAGACGCTCAGCATTGGAAACGTGACTGGCACGCGCACGACGTTTTACTTTTTTATGGAAAATCTCACGTTCAGTGACCAGAACAAGCTTTTCATCAGCAAAGTAAAAACCATTGGATAAGTTTCCTAGAACTAATTGAGGCTTATGAGGAATCAAATTTCCAAAACTACTAAGTGGTAAATCTAAATCATATTCTTCCAAGGTTTCCTTCAAAGATTTGAGTTGCTTTTCAGACCCCACTTGTAAAATAACTGTAGCCTTATTCTTGGTATAGCGATGTATTTCATCAACTAGAAGTGGAAACTGGTTAAAGAACTCCTGCATTGGGTATTGCGTAAATTGATACAACTTATCAAATTTAAGATTTCCCAAGCCCTTATGAAAATTCGAAAAGAAACTAGCTGGCTGATAGTTACGTAAAGTCTTAAATGAATCCACTAAGTAATTTAGATGACTCAGAGACTTGCCTTGGTGAAGATCCTCAGTTAAAAGATTAGCCACCTCCAATTCAAGACGTCCATGGCGGTCCACTATCTTTTGAAAATCATCAATGAATACAGGAGTTCCTTTGGGAAGGTAGTCAAATAAGGTATAAGCCTTATCATAAAAGAGAGACAAAAACTTACGTAAATCTTTATGACGGTATCCATCAATCGTAACCGACAGAACTTCCTCAAGGTAAGCCTTATGAGGACCTTCTGCCTTCGAGACCGCACTTTCTAGGGCCTTCTCAGCACGCTGGTAATCCTCTCTTGTTAAGATAATATCATCTGCTGGTGATACGATAACATGCTCTAAATTGTCTAAAGATTTCTGACTATCGCTATCAAACTGACGAATGCCATCAATCTCGTCTCCAAAAAATTCTAAACGGTAGGGGAGCTCTGAAGTCAGTTCATAAATATCTAAAATATCGCCCCTCCGACTAAACTCACCAGGTGAGAGAACCTGTTCTACTCTTTGGTATCCAATATGAGTCAGATGCTTACTGAGAGCCTCTAAATCATGTTCCTCCCCTGGTGTTAAGTCAATGCGAGAGTCTTTATAAACCTTAGGGTTAGGCAAATGTAACTTAGTACCAACTAAACTCGTGACCAAAACCCCACTGGCCTCTTTATCCATTAAAAAATTAAGACTTTCAAGACGAGAATGGGTCTTTTCTGGAGAAGCGAAGATAAACTCTGCAGCTACTACATCATCTGCAAAAAAAGAATAAACCTTATCCTCTCCTAAGATAGCTGACAAATCTCCTGTCAGTTGCTCAGCTTCATTTTGTGTTGAAGTAACGATTAAAATCTTAGGAACTTGCTCAGAAAGAGCGGATGCCATGACAACTGCCTTGCTGGAACCAGAAAATCCCATGACCAACTGCCTACTCAATAGGGTTACTTTATCACGCCACTCAAGCAATTGATGATTCTTCTCAAAAAGATCTAATAGAGTATTAGCCATTATAACGCCTCATAGTATCTTCGAAATCATTGGTTTTCAGGTAATGATTGAGGGCTGCCTCCACCTTGTCTAAAGTCAGTAAAATTGTGGCATAGTCGTCTTCACTAAATTTTCCAAGGACATGATTAACGACCGTCATTCCTTTCTGTGGGCGGCCAATACCAATTTTTATACGGTCAAATTCTTGAGTGCCAGTTTCAGCAATGATAGATTTAATACCATTATGACCACCCGCTGAACCTTTTTGACGAAAGCGCAATTTCCCAACTTCCATATCTAAGTCATCGTAAATGACGATAAAATCCTCCATGGGAATATTGTAATAAGCTAGTAATGCTCTAACAGCTAGACCTGATAGATTCATAAAGGTTGTTGGTTTCACAAAATAAACCTTCTCACCGTTTAAAAAGGTCGAAGCCACTTCAGCCTTAAAGGTCCTTTCTTCAGAAAAAGTTAATCCCAGTTCCTTAGCCATTAGGTCAATAGCCATAAAACCAACATTGTGACGTGTCTCATGGTATTTTGAACCAGGATTTCCCAAGCCAACTACTAATTTTGTCATTATTTCTCCTCTTTGATAAACAGCAAAAGGACTGAAAAATACTTTTCAGCCTTGTGCACTATTTTTATTTTCTAAACGTTGAAACGGAATTCCATGATGTCGCCATCTTGGACAACGTATTCTTTTCCTTCTTCACGAAGGCGACCAGCTTCCTTAACAGCTTTCTCAGAACCATATTTAATGAGATCATCGTAAGACATGGTTACGGCACGGATAAAGCCTTTCTCGAAGTCAGAGTGGATAATTCCGGCTGCCTGTGGTGCCTTGATACCGCGTTTAAAGGTCCAAGCACGTACTTCTTTCTCACCAGCAGTAAAGTAAGTTCCAAGACCAAGCAAGTGATAGGCTGCGCGTGTCAGTTTATCAACTCCTGATTCTGTCAAACCAAGGTCTTCCAAGAACATTTCTTTGTCTTCATCATCCAATTCAGAAATTTCTTCCTCAACACGTGCCGAGATAACAACTACTTCTGCATTTTCAGTCGCTGCAAACTCGCGAATTTGTTTGACATAATCAATATCATCAGGATTTGCGACTTGGTCTTCATCAACATTAGCCACATAAAGTACTGGTTTTGTTGTTAAGAGGAAGAGTCCCTTAACAATTTTTTGCTCTTCCTCAGTAAAATCAATCGTACGTGCAGACTTACCATCTTCTAGAACGGGTTTAATCTTTTGAAGAATATTAAACTCTGCTAAAGAATCTTTATCTTTTTGTGTACGTGCAATTTTTTCGACACGCGCATAACGTTTGTTAATTGATTCAAGGTCAGCCAAAATCAATTCTAGATTGATTGTATCAATATCAGCCATCGGATCTACAAAGGCATCCTCACGCCCTTGTTCACGCATAACGTTTTCATCATCGAAAGCACGAACGACATGGACAATCGCATCTACTTCACGAATGTTCGCCAAGAACTTATTTCCAAGACCTTCACCCTTTGATGCTCCTTTTACGATACCCGCAATATCTGTGAACTCAAATGTGGTTGGAACTGTCTTTTTAGGGGTAATAAGTTCAGTCAGTTTCGTCAAACGCTCATCCGGTACCTCAACCATACCGACGTTTGGATCAATTGTTGCGAAAGGATAGTTAGCAGCTTCCGCACCCGCTTTTGTAATTGCATTGAAAAGAGTTGATTTACCAACGTTTGGCAAACCAACGATACCTGCTGTTAAAGCCATTAATTTATTTCTCCATAAAAAAGTAATTCAGTTAATTATAACACAAAAATTGTTAAAAATAGGCAACTTCCCTTTGAGAACCAGAAAAAGGAAAGCAAGGCAAAGAATGCTATAAAAAAGATGATTATGAACTATAGAAAGTTTTTATATTGCTAGTGAACTGATTTTCTGAACATAAAACTCTCGTTATATAGTTTCTCCAACATCTGTTATAAAACCTTCTTAAGTTTCTTCTCGAAATCATGACGACTCATCATGACCACATGATCACAATTCGTACAACGAATCTTAATGTCAGCTCCAAGACGGATTACTTCCCATTCATTAGCTTTTTTTCCTGTTGCTTTGATAGTACAAGCATGTGGTTTTTTCATTTCAACTAAACTTCCAATTTGGTACATAAACTCCCTTTCTAGTAAAAAAGTTATCCACAGTGGATAACTTTTTCGATTTTAGTTTGTTCTTACAGGTGTAATCAATTGAATAAAATTCTCACTGTCATCTGCTGGCGTCAATGTAAATGGACGTACTGGTGAAATGAAACGTACACGGACAGTCTCACTCTTAAGAGCTTTCAAAGCATCTATTAGGTAGGTTGGATTGAAACTAATGACCAAATCACTACCTGAAACATCTTGCACGTCAATATCCTCATTCACCTTTCCGACTTCTGGCGAATTAACATGGGCACTGACACTACCATTAATGATTTCGAGTTTAACGGTACCACTTTGACTAGCATTAGAAATCAAATATGAACGTTCCATAGCAGAACGAAGGCTAGCTGTCTCAAAAACAACTTCTGTTTCAAATGAATCGGACAAGAGACGATTAGTGTCTGGATAATTTCCTTCAAGTAAACGTGTATAGAAAGAAATTGTTTCACTACGGAATAGAATTTGATTTGCTGAGAAGAAGACCTCTAAGTTTTCAATATCATCGCTAAAGACTGCTGACAATTCTTTAAGTGAGCGACTTGGGATTACAACATCAAAGTTATCTGCAGAATGCTCCAGAACAAGTTGACGTTGGCTCATTCGGTGAGAGTCAGTTGCTACAGCTTTTAGATCTTTATGATTTGAAAGAACAAAATGAACTCCGGTTAAAATTGGACGACTTTCTTGTGTGCTTGCTGCAAATGAAGTTTCAGCAATGATAGATTTTAAAACTTTTGTGTCCATGAGTAATGGTGTCAAGCTATCAACTTCCTGAATACGGGGATATTGTTCAACATCTTTCCCTTTTAAAGTAATCTCTGATTTACCACTCTTTAGTAAAACTTGGTATTGTTCGATTTCTTCAAAAGTAAGGGTAACATCAGGCAAGCTTGAGACAACATTAATGAAAAAGTTTGCTTCCAAAAGGATACTACCTGGCTGTGTAATTAATAGACCTGCATTTTCTTCCGAAACTGAGATACTATTTTCAATTGAGATTTGTCCATTTGATCCTGTCAAATAGATACCATCACTGGTAACTTCGATTTTAATCGTCGATAGAATTGGGATAGCATTTTTAGAAGAAATAGCACGGCGAGTCGTATGAAGTGCTTGTAAGAAATAAGCTTTATTAATCGCAAATTGAATCATGATGCTCCTTTATTTTTATTAGTATTATTTTAGTAGTAGTAGTAGGTCTTGTGGACACTGTGCATAAGTCTACAAAACATAGTTTTATCAAGGCTTTGAACTTGTGCACAGCCTGTGGAAAAGTTTGAATGATTTTTAATAGTTATCCACAAGTGTCATTTTATCTTGTTTTTGATGGTATCAATTTCAATGCGTAAACTGTCATCTTGGGCAATCATATTTTTGATTTTATTGTATGCGTGTAAGACAGTTGAGTGGTCTCTTCCGCCAAATTCTTTTCCAATTTTTGGAAGGGAGTTATCAGTCATTTCACGCGCAAGATACATGGCTACCTGACGTGCCAAGA
Organism: Streptococcus salivarius; assembly: GCF_009738225.1. Classification (NCBI taxonomy): domain Bacteria; kingdom Bacillati; phylum Bacillota; class Bacilli; order Lactobacillales; family Streptococcaceae; genus Streptococcus; species Streptococcus salivarius. The sequence continues at coordinate 1,174 of NZ_CP018187.1, read as the reverse complement.
CAATATTTTGTGTTCGTTTAGTTGCCTTAATTTCTTTTACAGTGACATTATAAAATTTCCCTACCTCAGTTTGGATATCCTCAATCGGAATAAGAGTTAACTTAGGACCATCCATTTTACGTGCACGAATAGCTTCAGCAGCTACCTCAACTGTGATAGTATCTAACTGGCGAACATTGGCAACTAAGCTAATATCTTTTAAGGCCCCCTCCAAGTCACGGACATTTGAATCAAATTGGCCAGCTAAATACTCAATTGTTTCAGGAGGAAAATGATAATCATAGTCCATAATCTTATTAGTAAGAATGGCCACTCGCGTTTCAAAGTCAGGTGGTGTGATATTGACGGTTAACCCCCATTTAAAGCGCGTGACAAGACGCTCTTCCATCTCGTTCAATTGATCTGGATTACGGTCGCTAGTCAGGACAATTTGTTTATTATTATTGTGAAGGACATTGAAAGTATTGAAGAATTCCTCTTGAGTGGCTTGCGTTGATTTTTTAGCCAATGATTGAATATCGTCAATTAAGAGAACGTCCAGATGACGATATTTAAGTTTTAGTTCGTCCATTTTATCTAAACGGATATGTACAACAAATTCATTAATGAAATTCTCTGCAGTGATGTATTTAATGCGTGCTTGAGGATTATCATGTAAGACCTTGTTTCCAATGGCATTGAGCAAGTGAGTTTTCCCGAGACCAGGTCCTCCGTAAATAAATAGAGGGTTATAAGTAGCTCCTGGTGAATCAGCTACAGCTAAAGATGCAGCAACTGACCAACGATTTTCATCCCCTTGGATAAAATTATCAAAGGTATACTTACTATTTAAGTCTGAGTCCAATGTAGGAAGAGCAGGGGTCTGCTGTTCCTTTTTATTACCAAAGTTATTATTTGCTACAGTTGGATTTGCCTCGTTTATGAGTGCTTCGTCAAAGACGTACTCAACTTTTATTTCACTATTATAGGCTTCAAAACCAGCCATCAAAATGAAAGATTGCATATTCTTTTCCCAGAATAGCTTTTTGACTTCTTCAAGCAGAATTGTAGCAACGTTATTTTGAACTTTGATGAGCTTGGTATCTAGGACATAATAATCAAAAGTGGCTTGTGTTAGTTCCTCTTTGGCCAGCTCTAAGAGCTTATTCCAAAAAAAATGCTCTTTTTCGGTCAT